>CAZHGO010000029.1:0-6032 GCA_964532185.1 uncultured Candidatus Saccharibacteria bacterium
ATTACTACCACTACCGAAGGCGACAATTGCTCCAACGTGCAAACTTTCTCGGGGTCTTTTTCGCCCAAATCTTCCTCTGGGCAAACATAAACATCGTGTGACACCCCACTTGCATAACTCCTAGCGTAGACATTTTTATCGACATTATAATTATATCTTACGTTAAAATTCGCTAGCCCGCCAAAATTCACTCCAAAGGTCAAAACTTTGCCACTAAGTACAGAGGTCTTGCCAGCTGAAGGCTCCAAAATATTCAGCTTTTCTTCCGCCAAATCGTCTACTCGCGATTTTAAAGACTCTTCCGGTGTCATCCTAGCAAATCCCTTAATATCGGAGCCGCCATATCCTCTATCGGCATTCATTTTGGCTAGAAGTGCCGAGGTAGTAAAGAGGTTATTCCACCGTCTATTACCGTTACTACCGCGATACATATAACTATAATTTTCGGTTAGATCTTTGTATCCCCCGCGTGACACCGCCGCAATTGCGTCTGGCGCTCCACCAGCATGGACAACTGTGCAGTCAAATGGCGTGTCCCACTCCAGATAGTACATTCTAAGTGAACGAATTGGTCCAATTACCGCCGAAGTGGGATTTTGGTAAATCGCCGCAAACCTAGTAATGCCAGACTCCGCAATCGCCTCAAATATTACCCCAGCCTGATTAAGCCCCACCTGTGGGCGCGCTCCATCCGTTCCGTTTGGTGTTTGAATGCAGTAAGCAGGCGCCTTGAGTTCTTCCGCATTACCAATCGCCAGACCAGTCAAATTACTGTATATATTGCTGTTGTTTCTTTTTGCCGGTACCTCTGGAAATTCTGCATTAAAAGCTGTATTTTTTGGTAGTAAAAATCCCGCTACAATACAAGCAATACCACCCAAAAAACTCAAAATTCCCAAAATTGTCCAAACTTTGTCAGACTTTTTCTTAGAGTTTTCCACAGGCATTTTTGTAGATTTTTGTGATTTTTCCAGAGATAATTTAACGTTTTTGGATTTTTTAGCTTTCATTTTTTAGGACTCCACTTAAAAATTCTTATATTAATTTTAGCACATTTTTTAATGCTTGTGCTATAATTAAGCTATGGTCAGGTCAATACATAGAACAAAAATACTATTTGTTGTGGCAGCATCACTATTAGCGCCGGCAAGTATATTATCTTCAGCCCACGCCGCTAATCCAGAGAGCTTAGATTTTCAAGTTAATATTGCAGAAGCCCTCACTATTACCGTTACCAACCCTACTTCTTGGGCTAAAGGTGGCCTCACTAATACTGCTAGTGGTGGCAAAGTAGAAAGCGATTTTCTCCGTAACAAAGTAAGTGTTTCTGCTACTTCTAATAATCCTATTGGCGTGACAGTTTCTATGTATACTAAAGGAGGTACCGATCTTAGGAACACCACTTCCTATAATGCAAGTGATGCCTCCACCTCTATACCAACTCTTACCGCTAATTACGCAGTTTCGAATTTTCCTACTAACTACTGGGGTTATTCCGCTAATCATGACACTAATGGTGATACAGATGCGGGTTCTACTTCTGCCGTCTATAAACCACTTTCTACCTCTGCAATTCAATTATTCTCCACTATAGGGACTGGCAGCAATACTGGCAGTGAAGACGTTTACTTTGGTGCTAAAGCTAATAACGATAAACAATCTGGTACTTACGCTCGTACGGTCTATTTTGCGGCTGTCACTGGTAATATCAACACTGACCCAACCGATCCAAACTACAATCCATTGATTCCTGATCCTAGCACCAACCCGCCATCCACCCCAGATCCAGTCGATAATTACGCACACTACACCAGCACTACTGGCAGGACCACTTATACTACTCGCACCACCACTTCTGCTACCGGTGCAGATGCTACCGACTCGGTTACCGGCGACATGAACAATACTACTACCGATGTTACCGCTGGCGATGTGTCTACTACCTATGCTCAAGCTTATGGTGTTACCAACTCGTCTACCGGCTCCGCCCTTGGCGTTGCCCTCGGCGTCGCTGCAAGCGTATCTGCAGCCTCTGGATTTTTCTTCTTCATCCTTGCTAAACGTCGGAAAGATGACGACGAAGAAGAGGAAGAAGAAGGAACATAAAAGCAAACAAAAACAAAAGGTGGGCCGAGCAAAAAATCTCGGCCCATTTTTTGTCAGTTAGGAAGCTGATTTTAGATACTTCTAGCTACGGTATTTAGGCGCGCCAAAGCAACTTCTTTCCCTAGCACATTTAAAGTCAGATTGAGTGCCGGGCTAAATGGTGCAAACGAAACTGCAATTCTAATCAGAGAGAATAATTCCGCCGGTTTTTTACCAGTTTCTTCAAGCAAATCGTTTAATACATCCTGGAGATTATTCTCATTCCACTCTGATAGCTCAGATAACTTACTAATAGACTTTTTTAACAAATCTTCTATTTCTGCCTCTGACAACTTCTTCAAAAACTTATTGTTTTTAAGCATATCTATATCTATCGCCGGGTCTTCAAAGAAATAACCAGTCATTTCCTTGAGGTCGGAAAGAGTTTTGAGTCTATCATAAATAATTGAAAGTACCTCAAGCTTGTGTTCTTCCGAAACATTCTTTGCACTTTCTGGCCAAAACTCGATAGTTCTATCATATAAGGCCTTAGCTCCCTGAGTATCAAAAATCTGTCTAATCCACTGACCGTTCATCCAGAGCAGTTTAGTCTCGTCATATCTGGCTCCAGAGGTCTGGACTCTGTCAAGAGAAAACCTAGAAATCAATTCGTCTTTAGTATAAATCTCCTGTTCGGTGCCATCGTTCCATCCGAGGCAGGCCAGATAATTTAGTATTGCTTCTGAAAGTATCCCATCGTCTCTATACTCCGTTACAGACTTAGCCCCGTCCCGCTTGCCGAGCTTTTTGTTCCCTGTTGGCGCAAGAATATGCGGCAAAGATACCAACACGGGCACCTCCAGCCCAAACGCTTCATAAAGTGCCAAATAATTAGGGGTAGAAGATAGATATTCTACTCCTCGCATTACGTGAGTCACCTCCATCAAGGCGTCATCTACAATATGGGCGAAATTATAGGTGGGATACCCGTCTTTTTTAATCAAAATAATATCATCTTGAGTCTCTGGCCCGGCGTGCATCGGCCCCATTACTGCGTCGGTCCAATGGTATTCTTTTGGCTGAGACAAAAATCTAATCGGCACCCCTTCTTTAAACTCAAAATCAAGCTCAGTAGGTCTATAATTACGATATAAAAATGGCTTTTTGTCAAGAGAACACTGTTTACGGTATTCGTCAATTTTTTCCGCCGGCGTATCGTCAGAATAAGCTCGGCCAGCCGCTAGCAACTTCTTGGCCCACTCGTGATAAATTGGGAGCCTTTCACTCTGAAAATAAGGTCCATGATCACCACCAACAATTGGCCCTTCATCCCATTCTAGCCCCAACCATTTGAGGGTATCTTCAATTAAATCTGTGGCACCTTCTACATAACGTTCTCTATCGGTATCTTCAATTCTCAAGATAAACTTACCACCATTTTGGCGCGCAATCAAATACGGATAAATCGCACTCCGCACATTACCAATATGAATATACCCGGTCGGGCTTGGCGCAAATCTAGTAACAGGCTTCATAGCCTATATTATATCATATTACAAAGACGTAGCGATAGATTTCATCTGTTTTTTGGTGAGTTCACCACTATTCACACTTAATTTGTATAAAATCCCACCGTTCACCCAAGCTTCCCAGTTCCACCCCATATAAAGGGTAAGGCCCTGTTCACGCACCACAGTGTAGTCATCTTCATAATTGGGCTTAATGTAATTATTCAACAGCGCTTCAGAATCCCAACTAGAATTTTCTTCTGTAAGTCCAAATTCGTCCTCACCATTCCTAAAATGCATGCTCACTCTTCCGCTCCCAGATGTCACATCAGACAGAGCATAGCCACGTGGCACATATGATGGATAGGAAGCGTTGATTCCGGATTGCATCGCGGCCACTTTAAGTGACATATCCATAGACGTCAAATTTATAAAATACACTACCGCAAAAATCGCTGTTGTGACACAAATCGTCGCTAGAACCACTCTTTTTAAGCCAAAATCACCAAATATAGTTCGTTTTCGGCGCCTAACATTAGTCACTGGTAACTTAGCAGCATTACTGATAGCTTTAGCAATTTCTTTTTCTTTAATCTCTTTTGCAGTAGGTTTAGATTTTGAAGTTTGCTTCTTGGGTATAGTCCTAACTGGCTTCGGCGCTGTTACGGGGGTTTTTACCTGCGTCTTTTTTTCCTTTTTTGGAGTCTGCGCCAGAGGCTTCTCCTTAGCTACATCTCTCAAAATGACCTTAGAAGCTGCCTTTTTAGACATATCTAACTTCATGGTCTCAAATTCCGCAAAATCAACTTCTTTCTTTACTGTTGCAGCATTCTTACTAAAGCTCGCTGGCTTTTTGGTCTTCTTGATAGACTCGGATTTTCTTGCAGCTGTTGCAGCCTTTTGCGTCTTCTGCTTGCTTGTCTGTTTCTTGGCAGTCTTAGCCATATTACCTCACTTAAGTTCTATATATAATCATACACGCTTATCCTAAAAAAAACAAGAGCAAAATATGCTATAATGATGATATGGACCAAGAAACTCGTGCTCGTCGTCAAAGTCGTCGCGTAATTGTCTCAGAAATTTTGATGGTTTTGACTGTTATTGCTACGGTCGCTGTTTTGGCTTTTATTGTTTCTGGATATTGGGTAGGTTCAGATTTCAAAATCGAACGCCAAGGTTTGCTCCAAATCTATTCTACCCCTACCGGTGCAGATGTAAATGTAGACGGTAATCCATCTTCGTGGCTGCAACGCACTAACACCTCCAAAACCCTTTCCGCGGGCGAGCATACAATCACTCTTGCCAAAGACGGCTACGACGCTTGGTCACGCACAATTAATATCACTGAGGGGCTTTTGTATCGCCTTCATTACCCCCGTTTATTCCTTCAAAACCGCGTTGAAGAACCCGCCCTGGAAACTTCCGCAAATTTTGCCACCATTAGCCCAGACCGAAACACCATGCTCCTAGCCGACAATACCACTAGTTGGCAAATACTCAATTTGGACACCGACAAAATCAAGCCCATTACATTAGATCTATCAGACATTTTGCCATTTACTAGCCGTGCAGACGGTGCTAAAATCGGACTCTTTTCTGGCAGCATTAAGTCCGCCAAATGGGCCAATGATAACGAACATTTGCTTCTCAAAATTACTCAAAACGATACTTCAAGCTGGGTACTCATCAATATCAAAAATCCCACCAATTCGCTCAATCTCTCCAAAGAATTCAATGCTGATTTTGACAAAATAAAGATTCTAGACCAGTCTGCCAGTAACTTATTGGCTATATTGGATGGTAATTTGCATCGAATCGATACTGGCGCTAAGCAAATCTCTGCAATTTTAGTTTCAAATGTTAATTATTTTGATTATTACGAGCAGAATTTAGTTTTTTCTGCCAAAAAATCAGATAACGCTGGTTATTATCTCGGTCTTTCTAAGATCGGCAGTGAAGAAATCAAAACTCTCAAAGATTTAGATAACCCAGCAGATGTAATCATTACTAAATTCTACGACGACGAATATATCGGAATAATTGAAGGCGCCTCCATCACGCTCTATACCAAAAAAGATTTTGCCGAAAAAGCCAAATACAACCTTTCCTTCATTCCGGATCGCGTCAAGGTCGGCGCCTCCGGTGAAGCTATTGTAATGTCTGCTGGTGGTAGTATCGCTACTATAGATATGGAAGCTAATCAACTTTTTGAATGGACTACCGGCACTTCTAGCTATGATTGGCTAGATAATAGTATGATTTATGCAGTCAAAGACAGTATTCTGCACGTTTATGATTTTAATGGGCTCAATCCTCGCGTACTTTCTTCTAATGCTTCCGCTCATTTCCCCGTCACCATCACCGCCGACAAATACCTTTACTACTTCCGCGATGGTTCCCTTATTCGTGAATATCTCTTTGAGAAATAATTCAAAAAAA
>CAZHGO010000029.1:6132-9497 GCA_964532185.1 uncultured Candidatus Saccharibacteria bacterium
ATTGGTGGGCGAAGAGGGACTTGAACCCTCACGGTATTACTACCACAAGATTTTGAGTCTAGCGCGTCTACCAGTTCCGCCATTCGCCCGTATAAAGAGACTATAACCCTAATTTTAACACATTTAAGAGAATTATGCTATAATAATTTTATGGACTCAGATACTGGTGGGCAGTTTTCTAATCAGCAAAAAACAGCAGTAGACCTAGCTAGAAAAAAGGTTCTTGCCAGCTATAATTCTGATGCTACCGCTTATCCCAGAAAGGCCATTTATAGTGGTCATAATCTTGATGATAATCCCAAAAGCACCTACCCCATCAACAATATCACCACTCATTACAAAGATACTCCTACTCCCGCCCAGGTTAATTCCGAATCCTGGAAAACTTACCACTCCGCCTGGCAAAATTATTACCAAAAATACTACAGCGAATATTATTCCAACGCCGCTAGAAACTATATCGCCAAAGAACAGCTAAAGGCCGCTCGCGAAAAAGCCGAAGAAGAAGAAATCGCTTCTGCTCTCAAGGGTCTGGGCAATCTTGCCAGCAAATCTACCGACAAAAAAGCTGGTTTATCTATTGATGGGGGCGCCTATGATTCTTCCGCCACCCCTGTTCTAGACGAAAATGCCGGCATCAAAGATAGGCTAAGACAAAAGATTAGAAAAAAAGCCACCGACAGCGCCAAAAAAACCCGCCGCCACCGTCGTCTTATTCCAATCATCGCAGGCGTAACAGTGGTCCTAGTAATTCTCTTTTTACAATACAACCGCCTGATTTTTGCCCCAATTATGGCTTATGTCTCTCCTGGCAACGCTCCCGCCACCGAAATTGAGGCTCTGGATCCCACCATCACTCAAACCGTTTCCGCCGATCCGCGCCTGATTATCCCTAAATTAAATATCGATGTCCCTATCAATTTTGATATCCCCCTTTCCGATGTGATGTCCGCTATGAATCACGGTGTAGCGCATTATCGCATTTCCGGCGCCAGCGCCTATCCTGGCGAAATCGGCAATTTCATTATCACCGGCCATTCCGCTGGCGATGTCTATAGCTCCAATCCCTATAAATACATCTTTTCCGGCCTTGAACGCCTAGAAGATGGCGATTTAATTTATGTCAATTACAATTCTGTCCGCTACACCTACAAAGTAATTTCCAAACAAGTAATTGAGCCGACCAATGTTTCCGCTCTAGTCGTTCAGACCGACAAACCTTTGATTACTTTGGTCACCTGCACTCCGCTCGGCACTTCCCGTTATCGCTTACTCGTTACTGGCGAACAAATTTCCCCGAGTTACGAAAACGCTTCCTCATCCGAAACCCCCACCGTCACCGTAGATGAAGCTGAAGTTCTCCCCGCCAACGAACCTTCCTTCTTTGAAGGTATCTGGAACTGGCTCACCGGGCAGTAATTCGTGGTATAATATATCCATATGAAAATTGCGATTTTCTCAGATTGCTTCTTGGATCTTACCGGTGGTATTGTCACTACCATTGCTGCCCAGAAAAAAGAGCTAGAAAAGCGCGGTCACACGGTCTATGTTTTTTCGAGCAGCTTTAAAAAATCCCAAAAACAACTAGAAAAGTTGGCCAAAGACAACATCTTCCCTGTCAAATCTTGTAAAGTTTGGGGCAAAGGTCTCACCCCTATCGCCAGAAAACCTCAAATTATCGAAGAACAGATTCTAAACGAGCACCCAGAAATCAAAACTTTTGATTGCTTTTATGTTCATTACGAAGCTGGCTGCTCTATCGCGGGCTTAAGACTTGGTAAAAGGCTCAAAATTAAAACTATCCAAGTAATGCATGGTCGCGAAGACATTGGTGAACAACACCTCGTCCCCAAAGGTTTTAGAACCATCGTCGCCACACTCTTAAATTGGTTCCATTCTTGGTATATTCCCCACCCCATTATAGTAGAAAGAGATGATTATCTCGCCACTACCAAAGCTGCCACCAAGATGTGGACTTTAATGATTAACCATGCTAATTTTGCCGATTTAGTTATCACTCCCTCCAACCATTTCCAGAAAAAATTTGCACATTATGGTGTAATTAAGCCTATCAAAGTTTTACCCAATGGCGTTTTGGATGAATTTTTTGTCAAAAATCTCCAGCCCAAAACTCTTTCACCCAAAGAACCGTTTAAAATTATCTGGCATTCTCGTGTTTCCAAAGAAAAACGTATCATACCATTTTTAGAAGCTCTAAACCAAGTCAATGGCAAATATATTTTAGATATTTATGGCGAAGGCAACGATCTCAAGAATGCCAAAAAATACGTCAAAAAACACCATCTAAATGTCAAATTCCACGGTGTTAAGCCCTTTAAGGATGTCTATCCAGAGATTATCAGAAGTCATTTAGATGTTTTGAATTCTTATAATTTTGATAACTACCCAATGACCTTAATCGAGGCCGAATCCGCTGGTACGCCGGTTCTTTATGTGGATCCAGATTTAAGAGAAGTTACCATAGACGAAGGTTCGGTTTTTGTTAAATCGCCCACTTCGGAAGAAGTAGCAGCCGCCATCAATAGTCTTATTCAAAATCCTCAAAAAATTGAGCAAATGTCTAAAGCCATGTTAAAACATCGAGACGAAGTAAGAGTTTCCAAAATAGTTGATAAGTTAGAAAAATATATTACAATAAAATCATGAGATATTTAGCAGATATTTTAACTTTTTCTCGAATTATCTTAGCCGCCGCGCTAACTATTATGAGTTTTTGTCATGCACCGCTCCATGCCGCCTTCATTGTCTATATGGTAGGCGAAATTACCGATGCCCTTGATGGTACTTGTGCTTCCAGGTGGCCTTTTCCCAAAAACAAAACTCCTAAATACCGCAAATACGCCGCCAAATACGACATGTTTGCAGACGGCTTTATCGCTCTTGCCATGGTGCTATTCTTTTCGCTCAGGGTCAATTTATTTGCCGGGCTTTTAATGTTGATCCCCTATTTAATTATCGGCTTGGTTATTGAATTTACCGTCTATGGCAAATTTATGGGGCATCCAGACGATTGTACTAAAAATTGTTTAATGCGTCGCAATTTCAAATTGGCTAAAAAAATTATTTTAATTCGTCGTAATGTCTATTTAGCAATTCTATTTACGATGGCGGTTTGGACTTTGTATGTTTCTGAATGGTCTTTGCTTACTAAAAATATCATTATGGGTATCGGGCTGGCTGGTTCCCTCTTCTTCTGGATTTTTCTCTCCCAACGCCGCCACAATATCTCGCGCGATGCTGTAGATATTGAACAAAAACTTAGCAAAAAATAAGTAATATATTTTCTTGTTATAATTTAATTTTTCGTGCTATAATAAACTTATGTTAAAGGCCGCACATAATCT
>CAZHGO010000030.1:0-9306 GCA_964532185.1 uncultured Candidatus Saccharibacteria bacterium
TCTTAGATGGTAATTGTTGGATGGCGGATAACCTCAACTTTGATGCGTATACATACAAAGATAGCATCACTGCTGCTAATACTCACGTAGAAAACAACACGATAGGCACTACTGCACTTGCTAGATTTAAGACTACTACTAGCAGAGGCACTGGCGAGGAAAGATATGCTACCAGTGCAATTAATAGCAATTCTACTTATGCTTCTGGGGGGAATTGGACGGCAGGTTACACATTTTCAGACCCGTTAATAAATAGGAATGGCAGGTGTGATTCAAGTATTAATAGCGGTGGTCCATGCCTAAGCCCATATCAAAATGCTGATTATACTTATAATACTGTTATGGATAAGTATGGTCCCGTGCCAGTTGCTGGTGGTTCTGGCACTGCTAGTATAATCTATAATTTTGGTCCTGGTAGCTATAAAATTGGTACATATTATAATTATTGTGCAGCAACACTTGGCTCATATTGCTATGGCAATGACACTAGTACTGGTAGCCCATCTGGTGATGCTGTCGAGGCAGATATCTGTCCGGCCAGTTGGGAGCTGCCGTTAGGAGGAGAAAATGGCAATTTTCAATACCTTTATGACAAAATTAGTAAAATCACTACTTTACCAGATAATGCTACTAACCTATTAGCCTTCCAGACGATACTTTCCACGCCGGTATCAGGGCGTTACAATAGTGGTACAGGGATTAGGCAGGGTACATACGGAGTATTTTGGTCTTCTATACATTACAATACTAATATCAGTATGTATGGCATGACCATTGGTGGTACAATTGTTAAACTTCAGGATCCTCTCTATCGCTCCTATGGGCCGTCAGTTCGTTGCATCGCCCAGCAGTAACCCAAAATTATCTCATTTCACCTAACCCCCAATAAATCCTATCTGTGCTATACTATAGATATGAAACGTTTAGTTCTAATCGACGGGAAATCAGTGTTTTATCGTGGCTATTACGCCATGGGCGCCCTAAGTCTACAAGATGGTACCCCTACTGGTGGCGTTTACGGTTTTGCTGCCATCTCGATGGAAATTGTCAAAAAACTAGACCCTACCAAAGTAGTGGTAGCCTGGGATTCCAAGACTTCCACCGCTAAAAGAAAGGCCCTTTTTAAGGACTACAAAGCCGGACGTGTCAAACCTGGCGAAGATTTTTATACCCAAATTCCACTCCTAAAAGAGCTTATTAAGTCACTCGGTTGGAATTTTGTCGAACTAGACGATTACGAAGCCGACGATATTATCGGCACCCTTTCCAAGCAAGCCGACAGGGAAAAAGATTACGAAACTTACATCATCTCATCAGACTTAGACATGCTCCAAATTGTGGATTCAAACACTCACATGTGGCGCATCTTAAAAGGCTTTTCTAATATTGAGCAGTTAGACATCAAAGAAGTAGAAGAAAAATATGGTATCAAAAAATCTCAATTCCTAGATCTCAAATCCCTTAAAGGTGATGCTTCAGATAATATCCCCGGCGTCCCTGGCATCGGCGAAAAAACTGCTGCCAAACTCTTAAACGACTATCAAACTTTAGATGGTATTTACGAGCATATAAGTGACATCACCGGCTCCACCAAAACCAAACTCGAAGCCGGCAAAGACAGCGCCTATCTCTCCAAGAAACTAGCAAAAATCATGTTCGATGCACCTATTAAACTCAATACCATCCCAGACTTCGAATTCAACAAGGAACAAATCATAGCAGGCCTCAAAAAACTCGAGTTTAACTCCCTTATCCGTAAGCTAGGGGGGCTTGGGGATAGCGTTCCCGAGACCGTCTTGCGAAGACGCGAGCAAGAAGGGCGCAGCGCCGCCCATAACGATGGGCCGGCGCAAGCGAGTCGAGGGAATACTATCCCAAGCCCAAAAGAGCGTTCCGAGAAAGATGCTTTTCTGGCTTCCAAGAATATCATTATAAATAATGATATTAAATCTTTAATGCACAGCAACAAAGAGATAGCCGACAAAATCTTAGCCGGCACTCCTTTCTGGGATCTTGGCCAAGCCGCCTTTTTGTTGAACCCTCTTGCCCGCGAGCTTCCACCGATAACAGACCCGGCTCAAGAATATCAAAATCAATTGAGAGAGTTCCAGAAATACCCCAAACTTTATCACATCTACACAGATTTTGATTTGCCTCTGATCCCAGTCTTATACCAAATGGAAGAAAAGGGCATGTTGATAGACCGCCAATATTTTGCCAAACTCCGCGCCGAATATGAAGAGGAAGTGGAAAATCTTGAACAAAAAATTTATCAAATTGCGGGTAAAATTTTTAACGTTAATTCGCCCTACCAGCTCTCGGAAGTGCTATTTACAGATCTGAATCTCCCCACTAGGGGCATTAAAAAAACCACGCGTGGTTACTCAACCGGTGCAAAAGAACTAGACAAACTCAAGAATACCCATCCTATCATTGAACAAATTATTAAACATCGTGAAGCCGCCAAACTTTTAAATACCTACATTATCCCCATGCCAGACTTGGCAGACCAAAATGGACGTATCCATACCACTTTTACTCAAAATGTCACCGCCACCGGCAGATTAAGCAGCAAAGACCCAAATCTTCAAAACATACCGGTTAGAACCGAAGAAGGTAAGCGTATCCGCACTGGTTTCATCGCCGCAGAAGGCAAAAAACTCGTTTCCGCCGATTATTCCCAATTTGAACTCCGCCTTGCTGCGGTTTTGTCAAACGACCAATCCCTGATTAACGATTTTAATAGCGGCGTAGATATTCACACCAAAATCGCCTCCGAAGTTTTCAATATCCCGATGGACCAGGTTACCAAAGACCAACGCCGGGCCGCCAAGGCTATCAATTTTGGCATTATTTATGGCATGAGTATTAATGGTCTCGCTGAAGCTACCAAGATGAGTTTCACAGATGCCAAACGGTTTATGGAAAATTACCAAAACTTAAGAAGCCCTATTATGGACTACATCAAAAACACCCTAGAAAAAGCCAAAAACGAAGGCTTTGTCGAGACTTACTATGGCCGTCGCCGCCCTACTCCGGATGTTAAATCGTCCAACTTTATTATTCGCGAAGCCGCCAAGCGCGCCGCCGGCAACATGCCAATTCAGGGAACCGAAGCCGATTTGATGAAACGCGCTATGATTAATATCAGCCAGAAACTCCCTCAAAATGCCAACCTCATTATGCAAGTTCACGACTCTTTGATTGTGGAATGCGACGAAAAAGACACCGCCAAAATCGGCGAGCTCCTAAAACAAGAAATGGAAAACATCGCCCCCGAACTGCCAGTAAAATTGGCAGTAGATGTCACAGTAGGTGATAACTGGGGAGAGCTGTAAAGTTTATTTTTGAGCGCATCAATAAACTTTACAGCTCTCCCCACATTTAGCGTCAAAAAAGTCCTTGACACCCCCACATATAGCGCTTATAATAAAAAGCAGGTAATACAATATAACATCAAATCAAAGGAAAACCATGAAGAAAATCATCTACAAAAACCCGAATGACACCGAGAATTTCAGCCTCGCCCGTTTTGCTAAATCTCTAAACCAATATGCCAAAATCTCCGATCAGGAAATCAAAAAAGCCCTCAAAGAGTTTGACCAATATGAAACCATGCAC
This sequence comes from uncultured Candidatus Saccharibacteria bacterium, assembly GCA_964532185.1. GTDB lineage: Bacteria > Patescibacteriota > Saccharimonadia > Saccharimonadales > Saccharimonadaceae > Nanosyncoccus. The sequence continues at coordinate 3,622 of CAZHGO010000030.1, forward strand.
GTTTCTTGTCTCGTAGAGGTCGGCATTAAATTAATTGAAGAAAAAGGCACTAATAAAGCCGCCAAAGAATATTTTGAGACTCATGCCGAATACTTTGACGAAGGCAAATTTGAGCGCCTCCGCCGCATCACCGGTTATTTAGTAGGCACATTAGACCGTTGGAATGATGCCAAAAAAGCTGAAGAAAAAGCTCGCGTCAAACATTCTGTCAATTCCGCTGTAGATGATGCCACCCGCATTGTGATGTTAGAGACTCAAGCGATGGAACAAAACGTCGCCTACGCTCGCTAATATATTAAAAATGTCTTTCTGGGGGAATCCAGAGCGCGGCAGCGCGAGGACGAGCGCGCGAGCCCCGTGGCGCTCGCCCCTTGGGACGCGAATTGCCGAAGGCAAACGGGAGCGAGCGACGCGGCCCGAAGAAAGATTTTTTCAATATATCTGATAACGAAACTCCCAAGATTTATATTTTTTATTGTATAATAAGAGTAGTTATGCCAGAATTGCCAGAAGTAGAGACTATTAGGCGTGGGTTATCAAAATTTATTATCAAACAGAATCTAAAAAAGACTCGCATTTTGTGTGAAAAATCTTTTATTGGCCAGCCGCAAACTGCCAAAATCAAAGACATCCGTCGTTTTGGTAAAGCCCTAGTTATTGACTTAGATAATCAAAAATCCCTGATGATTCATTTACGCATGACCGGCCAATTGATTTATGATGGCAAAGAACGCTATGCCGCCGGACACCCTAGCGAAAATTTCCTAGACCAGCTCCCCAATAAACAAACCAGAGTTATCCTAGAATTAGCACACGGTACTCTTTATTTTAACGACCAACGCAAATTCGGTTTCATCAAAGTTTTAAAAACCACAGAAGTAGAAGACGACCCCTTCATCAAAAAACTAGCCAAAGAGCCTTGGCAAATCACAGAAGAGGAGCTCTATCAAAAACTCCAAAAACACCAGAATTCTTCTATCAAGGCCACTATTTTAGACCAAACTATTATCGCCGGCCTTGGCAACATCTATGCCGACGAAACTTTATTTATGACCAAGATTCACCCCCAGACTAAATCCGGTAAAATCACCAAGAACCAAGCAGGAGAGATTATTAAAGCCGCCAAAGCAGTCATGGAAAAATCCATCACATCTGGTGGCTCCACCCTAAAAGACTACAAAAAAGCCGATGGTAGTCGCGGCGATTATTTAGATAAATTTGCCCAAGTTTTTAACAAACAAGGGCAAAAATGCCCCCGATGCGGTAGCATCATCAAAAAAATCAAAGTCGCTGGTCGTGGCACCCACATTTGCCCTAATTGCCAAAAGGAGTCAAAATGATTAGAATTTTTACCGGCGATGACCGCGTCAGGGCAGGAAACGAAATCAAGCATATTTTGGGCAAAAATTACGAAGTAATGGATGCAGCCGATTTAACCCCCAAAGATCTCCCTAGCATTTTTAAAGGCACTACCATTTTTGACGCCAAGCGCCGCATTTTGCTAAGAGATTTCACCGCTAACAGCAGTATTTATCCCGAAATCACCAAATATCTAGATACCCCGCATGACATTGTCATACTAGAAACCAAGCTAGATAAGCGCACTACTACTTACAAAGCGATTAAAGATCAGCTAGAGATCAGAGAGTTTAAGCTCCCACCAAAAACCGATTTCAGAGAAGTTTATGATATCTATAACGTTGCCAAAAGAAATGGTAAAAGATCCGTAGAAATGCTTAAAAAAATTGAGCCAGACGAAGACCCCATCAGATTCACTGGCCTTCTCGTCTCCCAAGCCCTCAAAGATTTTAATCCCAAAGTTCTAAAAGAACTATCAGATATAGACATCAAAATGAAGAGCAGTAAAATCGACCCCTGGCTTTTGGTGGAGTCGTTTTTACTAAAAATCTCAAACTTAAAATAAATTTAAGCTAATTTTACTTTTTTAGCTTTAGCAAACGCGTGAAGCTGGCTCTTCCTACGAGCAGCGGTATTTTTCTTAAGCAAATCTTTCTTCACGGCTTTGTCGTATTCGGACTGAGCTTTAACCAAAGTTTTAGCAGAAGGCTTAGCCTTAAAAGCTTTCACCGCAGCCTTGATATCTTTTTTGATTTCAACATTATGAGCGGTGCGCCTATCAGCTTGACGAGCTGCTTTCTTTGCGGATTTAATAATCGGCATTAATTTATCCCTATAAAATTAAAAATTAATAACTTTCGTTTATTATACCTCATTTACCCCAAAAAGTAAAGAGTAAAATCTACTTGAAATCTCTTTACGCTTATGTTAAGATAATAGAAGAAAACCAAAAAAGAAAGGCAAAACGGTGGACGATAATCAATCAACGACAGATGCGGATCAAAACTTGGATCAAAATTTAGATCAAAGTGCAGAACAGGCCGCCAACGAAGCATTGGAAAAATCCAATACTGCTCAAGATTTGAATACGGTTGAATATGCCACACCGAGTGCTTATATTGATCCAGATTTGCCCGCTTACAATCCAGACCAGCCCGTAGAAGAAGAGCCAGAGAAAGAAGAACAGCCAGAAGAAGATACTCTAGAAATGACTCCAGAACAAATCACCGAGTATCTCAAACAAACTCATGCTGTTATGGCCAAAGTCGCCGAAAAAATTGCCAATTCCAGAAACATTTTAATTGCCACCTCATCCGATCCATCAGTAGATGAACTATCCGCCGCTATTACTCTTGCTAGATTCCTAGATCGTCTCGGCAAACACGCCATTGCTATTTATTCTGGTGAAGTTCCCAGGGCTCTAGATTTTCTCAATCCTAACGAATATTTTGAAAATAGCGCCGATGTTTTACAGGATTTTGTCATCTCCGTTAGCAAAGAAAAAGCCGACCATCTTCGCTACAAATTAGACGGAGATTTTGTTAAAGTACTTATTACTCCGTATAGAAGTCGTATCGTAGCTGAAGATTTAGATTTTTCTTATGGCGATTATAACGTAGATTTGGTTTTGTCGCTCAATGTCAATAACGGTGTGGATTTAGATCCAGCTCTTCGCGAATACGGTACCATTATGCATGACGCCACGGTTATTAATATCACCACTGGCAATCCTGGCAAATTTGGCGAAATTGAATGGAACAACAAGCGCGCTAGTTCAGTTTCCGAGATGGTTGCCGACCTGCTTTGCAACGCCTCTGGCGACGTCAAGCTAGATGAAGACGAGGCTACTGCATTGCTAACTGGCATTGTGGCTTCCACCGACCGTTTTGCACACGCCAATACTTTTGCTACCACCATGCAGATTGCCTCACAACTAATTGATTTTGGTGCTCGCCCAGAAACTGTTGCCGAAAACATTACAGACGATGTAGATAATCAATTTTTCGCCTTCTCCGATTTAAAGCCAAAGAAAGAAAAGGAGGCAGACGAAAATCTCGACAGCCCAACTTTTTCATTTAAACCTACCGAAGAACCAAAAAATAAAATTGATCCAAATGACGCTACTACCCTCCAAATCTCTCATGGTGACGAAGAAAACGAAAAAGCAAATGAGACTTCAGAAATTTCTATAAAACCAGAAGAAAAACCAGAAGAAGCGCCTGTTAAAGAAGAAAAACCTGAGCCAGAACCTACCGAAGAGTCCACTGAAGAATCTGAAGAATCTAAAGAAGAGCCTACCGAAGAACCAAAAGAAGAACCCAAGCCCGAAGACCCAGGTCTTCTAGACGAACTCAAAGCTACCGAGGCTAGTTTATCTAACGTTGGCGCCGAAACTACTCCAGAAGTGGCCGGCCCAGTACAATTAGACGCGCCATCATTAGACAACCCTTCTGTTCCAGCTATTCCAGCCGCGGAAGCTTCTCCTGCTGAAATTCCAACTATAGAAACTTCAGTTACAGAAGCTCCGGCTCCAGAGCCAGTAGCTCCGGCTATACCAGAAACGCCTGCTCCTGCCCCGATTGCTGACTTTTCTACCAATAAATATGGCCAGATGCTAGAAGATGCTCTAAACGAGCCAGCCACTGGCAGCGGTGCGCCAATGGATAGTGCACTCCCACCGATCAACCCAGCTGCTTCTAGTGCACCAGAAATTGCTCCTACCCCAGAAATCAGCAATATGCCAGACATTAATTATGGGCAAACCACCAATAGCGGCGATCTGTTGCCACCACCACCGGCTCCACCAGTAGACATGAGTCAACCAATGCCACTTCCAAGCTCTACCGATATATCCACGCCACCCGCTCCGGTCCCATCTACGCCCGCTCCAGACGCCTTTACCATTCCGGGTGTATAAAGTAGACTTGTAAAAATTAAATTTTGCTGTATAATATATAGTATACTTTTTAGCTGGACACGTAGCTCAGTTGGTTAGAGCGCTGCCCTGTCACGGCAGAGGTCGCGAGTTCGAGTCTCGTCGTGTCCGCCATTTTTGTTATCACAAAAACTCAAAAAGCGAGACATCGTTCTTCGAATCGAGTCTCGTCGTGTCCGCCATTTTTGTTGGTCATTTTTTTTGCTTGACATCTGTATGACATTGTCATACAATAAGAGTATGAATAATACTATAACCACCACCAATAGAACCAACAATTTAATTCAAGTTAGAGTCCCAGCCGGGCTCAAAGAGCGCACCAGCAAGCTTTTTGAGAGTCTTGGCACTTCTACCTCTGATGTCATCAGAATGATGCTAATAAAAGCAGACGAGACCAAGAGCATCCCATTCCAGGTTCGTACCGGCGCTTATCCCATCACCGCCAACGAGCGGATAGAAGAGATCAAAGCCACCTTTGCCTTAGAAGGTATGCCACTTACCCCAGAAGACGAGCAAGAATTAATAGACGTTGAATTAGCCAGAACTACCACCGAAGAATTAAGAGAAAAGGCTTTAAAAGAAATAAAGGAAAGGTACGGTAATAACTAATGCAGGACCCATATTGTTATCCCAATTCTAGAGCTCTCAAAAACAAATTAAACATCCACGATTTTGAAGAACTTTCTCTTGCCGAACGTAAGTTAGCCAAATACCGTGCCCGCGAACTTTTTGAAAACCCCATCATCGGTAAATTTGACTTTAACCACCTAAAATCTATCCACAGATACCTTTTTCAGGATATCTACGATTGGGCCGGCGAAGTCCGCACGGTGGATATTGCCAAAGGCAATCTATTTTGTCGCGCTTTTGCCATTGAGCCAGAGGCAGACAGGATTTTTGGCGAACTAAAAAAGGAGCATCATCTTCAGAATCTCCCCGTTGCTAGTTTTGGCAAACGCCTCGCCTATTATTTTTCTGAAATCAACGCTCTCCACCCGTTTAGAGAAGGGAACGGTCGCACCCAAAGGGAATTTATCCGTCAGCTAGCTCTTCAGAACAGCTATTTTTTATCTTTTGTCGGCATCGAAGACGCAGAAATGATTAACGCCTCCAAGGCTTCTTTTAATCTAGATTACACCCCAATGGAAAACATCATTTTAGAACATCTCCGTCCACTCTAAATTCTTGACGCAACCAAAATAATCATGGTACAATAAAAGTGCAATCATTTGATAGTTCGTAAAGCCGAAAGTATTTTATCTAAATACAAAAAGTTCAACCATAAAAATGGCATCATGATGGTGTCTGTGGTTGAGCTTTTCGGCTTACTATCAGATGATTGCACCCATCGTGGTGCCATTTTTGTTATATGACCCTTGAATGGCACCACG
>CAZHGO010000031.1:0-9213 GCA_964532185.1 uncultured Candidatus Saccharibacteria bacterium
ACGGGTGCCGATTTGTTTAAGGGTCATATAATTAAAAATCGGCACCCGTAGGCTGCAAAACTCCAGACATCAAGCAGAATCAAGTCTACTCAAACGTGAGGGTACCTACCGGTGCCGATTTCTACGTTCGAATAAACTCTATCTGTGATTAAAAATTTCTGCTTATCAAATAATGTGCTGGAGTTTTGCATTTCCTTATGGTTTTATTATGGCACAAAAAAATTATAATTACAAGAGCTTTTTAGTGGGACATGTCCTAGTTGGGCTGTAAGGACGAGCTCGGCGACCTGGAGTCGATAAACTATGTACCAAGCATGAAAAAGACCGCTGTTGCGGCCTTTTTAAATCAGATTAGTCTAATAGCTCCAGCCTTTTAAGGACTTTTTTGACTGCCTCTATCTCGGTGGTGTCGATTTCTAATGTTAGTCTGCTACAGATCGTAACATCATCACAGTAGATGACAACATCACCAGTATCGATATTTTTGATAAAAAGCTCACCACAGAAAAATGGATAATTCCATTCTTGACTTGAAATGCTTTTTATCAAGTGCCCAATTAGATCTATTGGCACAAGAACGTTTCCTTCGCCAGGCTCGGCATCTCCGGCAACAAAGCAGGTCTTGCCCTCTTTGTAGTGGGAGCACCTGTCGCAATCCCGATCTTCATATACACATTCCCCTTTGGCGCATTCGTACCAAGAATAATCAAACTCAATAGCGATATCAGGTTCCCGGCCTCCGAATTCGGTTATGGCTTGACTTTCGATATCCTTAAAGGCTAAGGTTAGATTCTCCTTTAAAGCTTTGCCGATTTTTTTACCCGAAAAATCTGGAATACTAGTGTAGTCCTCCCAGTTTTCATACCGGAAGTATTCGTTGTCTGTATCTTTGACACTAGACAGCTCTTTTAGATACATCATATCATTTACTCCTTTTCCTGGGCTATACCCCCCATGAAATCTGATTGATAAGTTACTAAAAATCCCGTTATTGATATCGGGAGTTTATGTTTTGATTATAACATGTTTTATTGAAAATGTCTACTATTGTTAATCAGGCTGGTGCTTTTTACTTTCGGAATGATATTAGTATTGACTTTTTATTGAGTTTATGTCGCTCCGTAAACAGGGGTATTCAATTCAGGAGATTTGCGAAAATCTTACCATTGAGCAAATCAGAACTCTTTCAAAGTTGTTAATCATATCCAAAAATACTGTTCTCAAGCTTGAATTTATGTTTGATAGTTCAAGTTTGGAGCAGGCATATCTTGCTTCAAAACCACTCTCTCCCTAGGGAGTGGTTTTTTCTTAGTTTAAAAATTGAGGGTGAATTCGAAGAGGCTTTGGGTGGCGGGGATGAAGAGAGCGCCGAGGAAGATTATGGCGATCAGGGCCATGAGCAGACCACGGAAGAGGTTGAGGGGTTTGGAAATCTGGTAGATTAGGATGTAATCAATCGCAAAAACGACGATGGCCGAGAGAGTGGTGAGTTTGTTTCTTTCAAAATTGTTGACTTCAGAGACGATGGACAATATCACCATGCTAATGGCCACAACAATGCCAGTGGGTACGGAATAGTGCTTGATATTGTAAATAAATTTGTCTTTGATCCTGGCGGTGTTCTTTTCTAGGGCGAGAGCTAGCCCTGGGAAGCCAATACAGGCGAAACTAAGAAGTGACATTTCGATGGGGCTAAAAGGATAACTTAAAGGCGCCAGAACGAAGATGACAGCAAGAGTGGTGGCATAAACGGTCTTGGCCAAGAAGAGGCTGGTGGAGCGTTCGAGGTTATTGATGGATTGGCGCCCCTCGTCGATAATGGATGGAACGCGGTCAAAATCGGAGTCTAATAGTACTAATTTGGCGCTTCGGTGGGCGGCATCGGAGCCCTCACCGATGGCAATAGAACAGTCGGCTTCTTTCATGGCAAGAATGTCGTTAACACCATCGCCGGTCATGGCGACGGTGCTGCCCTGCTTTTTGAAGGCTTCGATGAGGCTCTTTTTTTGCTCAGGTTTGACGCGAGTAAAAATCGAGTAGTTTTTGACTAGATGACTAAAGTTGGGTTTTTTCTCAGTACTTAAGTCTATACCTCTCAAGTCTTTAATTCCGACGGTTTCGGCGATATTTTTAACCGTCTCCAAATCATCGCCGGAAATGACTTTGGGGGCAATGTCGTTGTCATAAAAATATTGGATAATCTCTTTGGCGTTCTTTCTGATTTCGTCTTTCAAGCGAATATAGCCTAAAATAACACTAGCGGTCCTTTCTCGGGCCGCGTCGCTGTCGCCCATCGCCATGGGGACAGCGCGCTTATCCTCGCGCTGCCGCGCTCCGGAATCCCTCGAAAGAACACTAGTGTTATTTTTCACTACCACTAAAACACGGTAATCCTTAGCATACTCTTTAGCTTTTTTAATAACTTCCTGATCATCCGTTACAAATTCTGCTGCACCCATGAGGTATTCAGCGTCTTTGGTACGGAAGCCGGAGCATTTGCGGTCGGAGCTGAAGGGGATGACATCTTGAATTCCCTTTATTTCGCCAAATTTGGCGTTTTTTGGCATAACCTTTTTCAAGGCGGTAGTTGTGGCGTTTTCGGCCATTTGAGTGCTTAGAATGGCATTTAGAGGCCTTAGAAACGATTTTTGAGCTGGGGTTATAGTGCTTGTGATTTTATCAAAGGAGGTGCCGTCTGGCAAAATAAAATCGTTAACTACCATATTACCAGAGGTGAGCGTGCCGGTTTTATCTAGACAGATAGTGTCTACTCTCGCTAGGGTTTCGATAGAATAGAGGTCCTGGACGAGGACTTTTTTCTTGGACAATCTAACGGTAGCAAGTGCTAGAACAGAGCTGGTTAAGAGAATTAGGCCCTCTGGAATCATGTTGATAAGCGCAGCGACGGTGCTAGTGATGGCAGTGGTGGTGTCGGGTTCGGTGCGAAATCTAGACCATAACAGTAGTGCGCCAACAGGAATTAAGGTGTAAGAGATATATTTGACGATTTTATTCATTAGAGTGAAGAGCTTAGAATCGGCAGTTTTTAAGTGGTGGGCTTCTTTTTCGAGTTTAGCGATAGTGTTTTCTTCGCCAACTTTTAACACCTTGGCTTTGGCAGTACCGGCCACCACGAAACTACCAGAGATTAGCTCGTCGCCTTTTCTTTTCTCGATACTGTCTTGTTCGCCAGTGATAAACGACTCGTTGACCTCTATCATACCCTCTTCTACTATGCTGTCAAAGAGGATTTGGTCGCCGAGGCTTAAAACTACGATATCGCCTTTTTCGATTTCTTCGGATGGGATTTGGATGGATTTGCCACCTCTTAAAACCGTAGGTTTTTGCTCGGTGATGAGGCGCATTTTTTTGACGATTTTGTAAGCCCGAATTTCGTTGACGATGCTAATCAGGGTGTTGGCGATAGCGACCAAAATAAAAAGCATGTTTTTGAAACTACCGACAAATGCCACCATCAGGGCTAAAATCAGGTTGACGAAGTTAAACAGAGTAAAGGTGTTTTTGAAAATGATGTGCAAAATGGGGTGATTTTTGGAGAAATTTTGCATTATTTACCTCTGTTTTTGAGCTTTTTAAGGAATTTTTTGAGTTGATAGAATTTTTGGTCAATTGGGAGTTCCCAAGTACCGGCATATTCCAAAACTTGGCCACCAAAGCCTTTTTTAAATTCGTAAACACCGTCTTTTTGGTTATCGTCTGGGAGACCATGGATGCCGTAAAAATTGTAGCGCTTGAATTTTTTCTCGGCAGCATACTTAATCATGTACCATTGGAGTTCGTACTGAGCGTTGTAGTCTTTCATATATTTTTCATCGCTACCGGAGAAGAGGTAGACGACTTCGGAGCCGTAGAGCATGAACATGGCGGCTGAGAGTGGCAGTGAATTTGAAGTGGGATTTCTCAACGTGCTCGGCTCGCGATCGTCATTTTTACAACGGGTCAGTCGGGCTCGTCCCGGTATTTCAGTACCGGCTACTCGCCCGTGACCGTTGTCAAAATGACTGTCGGAGCCTGCGCAATGTTTCGAAATCCCATCTTCAAATCCCCCTGAAACCTCCGCTAACAGGAATAATGCTTCGCCACGGGGGACGAAGAGGTCGTACATTTCTTCGTAATATTTTAAGGGTTTGTCTTCGAATTCGCGGCGTTTTGAGGTGGATTCGGTGATGTCTTTGAAGATTTTTAGCTCGTCTTTTTTGAGTTCGCGGACGGTTACGCCCATTTTTTCGGCTTTTCTAATGTGGCCTCGGGTGTTGCTTTTGAAATCTTTCATTAGTTCTTCGGCGGATTTGCCATTTAGATCTAGAGCATACATGTATTTGGGCTGGGAGGCATCTTTGACTTCTGTAAAACCAAGGCTTTTGAGGTTTTTAAGAGCAGTTTTGTGGTTGAAGCCGTTTGACACTAGGTCGCCGTGACGGTCCCTCTCGCTAATTTCGTAATAGGGGCTGATGTGGAGTTCGTAGCCATTATGGGATTTGAGGTATTTTTTGAGACTTCTCATGAAAAATTCGGTGAGAGACTGGTCCTCTAGGTCTAGAAGTGGGCCACCAGGGGCAATAAAAGTAGATTTACCCATAAAAGTGGGCTTAGCTACCAGCATGGTAGCGGCTTTGATTTCTCTGTTATGCTTGGTAGCAAGATAGTAAGCCGTCCAGCCGTTTTCTTCCCTGTATTTTGCAATTTCTGGAGTTTGCATGAAGGATTTATAGGGGCTGTTTTTGGCGAATTCCCGAAAATCCTCCGCTGAAATCTCTTCAAATGTCATAAAGCTATTATAGCACATGAGTTTAAAAATCTTTTTTATGAACTTAGACCTGATCATTGCTATTCTTTTAAGAAAAATATAGAGTAATTTTTTCGCGGTTGATTTCACACCAGGAAGATTTTTCGAATTTCTTAACGAAAATTTTTGCGTCTTGCGCCGGATGGGGGCCACGCTGCAAAAATTTTCTAAAATTCTCAAAATCTTCTTGGGTTCATCAAATGCTCATAAATTACTTTATATTTTTCTTCTGATAAATCTGAGAACTTTATAAAGATTATATTTGGTTGGTTTTAAGATGATGTCGTAGGTGCCGGCGTGGTCTACCTCTGTACCTTCAAAAGTCTTCTTAAAATTGGTGAAACCGGCCCAAGGGTGATCTGCGCTAGCGCCCTCTGGTGCGATGCCCCAAAAATCGAATTTTTCGAGGTTTTTGGCGCGAGCGTCTTCGATCAGCTTTATCGTGAGAATACCGGTGGCATGGGCTTTCCTGCCTTCATCGGTTTGAGCGCCCTGAAGATTATAGCGAGTTTTGTCGTGGTCAAATACGAGCCCAGCAGCTAGGAGGTTGCCGTTTTGTTTTAGCAGGTAAAGGGTAGCAAATGGCTGTTTTAGCTCGGTTTTGAGGTAGTTCTCGGAAAAAGTGCTGATGTTTTTCTCTTTGGCAAGAGCTTTTTGGAGATTTAAGAGGTGTTTGATGTCGTCTGGGTGGTGACTGGTTTCGATGGTAATGCCGTTTTTCTCTTTGTTTCGGTAATATCTGAGGAGTCTAGATGGTAATCTGTTCTTGTATTCTTCTTCACTGCCAGTTAAATCTAGCGCCCAAGTCTCTTTGGGGTTTAAGTCGCGTGATTTTTTAGCTGATTTTGGCAAAAGTTTAGCAAAATCGGGGTTTAAGGGCTCTACTCGGGTAAAAATGGCCTTTTCTTCTCTGGCAAGATTATCCAGATCTTTTAAGGCGTGTTTGAAACCATCTTTAGTCTCGGCCACGGGACCATAAGGCAAATAAAGATAGCAACCTAAGGGGATGGATTTTTTAATTGCGAGGTATTTGAAATCATCTGCTTCCCTGTAAAGACTGGTTTCACCCAAGTCTTTTTGCAACTGCTCCCATTCCTTACTTTGCGTGATCGGAATTTCCATAAATACAATTATAGCATATGTAGGAATAAATAACTTTTATGCTTGTCTTAGGTGAAAAAATAAAAAAATAATTTGATGGAAGCCTTCCGGTATTTCAGTACCGGCTTTCCATCACTATTTTTTAATTTTTTCAGCCTTCTTATGACAAGCAAAAAAGTTATTTATTCCCTGTTATTGCCATGAAAAACTTATTAATAAACACGTGCATTATGTTGACTACGTAAGCGTTTTGTTGCGCTTATGAATACAAAAACTCCGGCTTTTTGGTAGTCGGTTGCCAAAATGATTTGTCTAATGCTCCCAACTCAAGGCCCATCTCATGAGTTGATACTTTGATTTTAGCGCAAGCGGAATCAAATGTCAAGTGCGGTTGCCAAAGTGAGTGGTTGCTAGCATAACAGATTCAGCATTCTAAAATTTTTATGCGTTCTGTGGAAAAAGCTTGTGGTAAAGCTGTGAAAAATGCAGGGAAGAAAACCCTTTTATGATTAGAGAAGTTAGAAATATTTTTACCCTAACATGGTACAATTAAACTATGGCGTATATACGGAAATTCAAAACCACCTCTGGAGCAACAGGGGTGCAGGTATGTTACAAAGAGGGGAACAGGGTAGTAAAGACTATCCACGTGGGCTCCGCTTCGTCAGAAAAAAGAATTACCGAGCTTTTGAAAAGGGCACAAAACATCATTGACCAGGGGAAGACACCCCTCTTTGATTTAGATAAATTTACGAAAAAATAGGGGCCAGAGAGAGCTCGTCCACGAAATCGGTGATAACTTTGATCTCGGTGGCGACTTTTTTTAGTTCGGCTTTTTCGTCGATGGGCTTAAAGGCTCGGGGTGGCTCAAAGGAGTCTTTGCCATCATTGATAGCAACGAGCATTTTGTTTTCCAAAAAGCCAAAGAGAATTTTGCGATTATAGCGGTCGGCGATGGCTTGGATTTTGGCGATTCTGGCTGGATCTAAGAGGTAGAAAGTCTCAAAGCCATCTTGGGCAAAGATTTTGAAGGTGTGGTTAAATTCGTTTGATTCGGTATCGATTTTGACCATTTTGCGACCGGTGGCGTAATCTTTTGAGGGGACACGGTAAGCGTGGAATTTCTTGCCGATTAACTCTAGTTTGAAATTGAATTTTTTGGGAAATTCAAAAATCATCACTCGCCCCTTAAAAATCGTGTAATAGGTGACATTGCCATCTTGGTCGACATTTTCTCTCTGGATGTGAACATCAGCCTGGGCAAAACCGACTTTTTGGTATTTGGCGACAGTGAGATCGTTTGAATTATAGAGATCGCCAGTGGTAATCATTTCGGTGGCATTGAGAACCGCCGGATCAAGGCCGGCTTGGTGGCTATAAGAGAGGTCGGTGAAGATTTTTTGGAAATTTTGCTCCACAAAATACCCCTTATAGGCTTTGCGATAGGCAGTGGCTTCTTTTCTGGTGAGAAAAACGGTGATGCCAGCGGCCAGGGAAAAAACTACGAAGGTGATGATTACAGCGTAAAGAATGGCGGAGCGACCGCCGATAGAGAGCACTACGCCGGCCACAACAGAGATAATAGCAGAAACACCGAGCCTGGTTTTGAGTTTGTCCCAATAAGTTTTTCTAGCAGTTTCTACATCTTGGAATGTCATAGACTCATTATAGCACAACTTTTTCGACGGCATCTCTTAGGGCCTGCTCGGAGCCATAGTGGGTGTGCACCCCCGGAGCATCAGAGAGCATGTGCTGGGCATAAGGGAAGGAGATGACTTTGTCTAGGATTGCACCAAATTTGCCGGTGGTATCAGATGCGACTTTGGCGTCTCTCACATCTTTTAAGGGGATATCGAGGGCCTCTTTCATTTCTTCAGGGAAGAAGGTGAGGGAAAAGAGGTCGCCATCTGGTTCCCCGGCACGACGACCGTAGGCGATAGAGGTGTTGCCTTCGATCCAGAGACGCTGGTTGAGTGCGCGCATCTTGGCATTTTTAAGGTTAAAATCGGCTTTCACGTATTTTTTGTGGTCTTCGGACTCTAAATCACAGATAAAATCACCTTCGCAAGTGGTGGTGATGCAGGCATTTTTGGCATCAGGGGATTTGAGGCCGGATTTTTCGTCATAGCTGATAGTGTCGCTGATGTAATCCATCATCACCCAACTCAAGAGTCCGGTTTTTTCGTTTTCGGCTACCAGATAATATTCGGCTCTGGCACCCCAGAAAACATTGGTGTGGATTCTGAACATGCTAACGATGCCATAATATTCCTCTTTGTCCCCAGTAAAAGCGGCAGATTTGGCGGGTTTAAAGCCTGCTGGCATGAATTTTTGGACTTTTGATGGGTCGGGGATTTTGTAAAAGAGAAAAGAGCAATAAGGCTCGACGTTAAAGGGCATCTTTTCGGCCTTTTTGGTATGGCTTTTTACGATTTTTTTCTGGAGCCAAACAGGGAGTTTTTTTAGCTTGGTTTGGGAGTAGTGGGTTTTTCCGACCTGCATCGGATCAACCATTTTTTCTACACCTTTGGCGAAGTCGTGGATATTCATAAGGATATTATAGCAAAATTAGAGGGCTTTGGCGACTTTGCATTGGGCGGCGAGTTTGTGATCGAGAGTCCAGAGAGGAGTTTCGCCGGAGATGATAGTGGCGGCTGCTAAATAGCAATCGACAAACGATAATTTTGGGTGAGCGACATAGAGATTAAGAGCCTCTCCAATAAGGGATTTATTGAAAAAAATATTGTCAAAATTCATGATAGTTTTGATGGCATCCCTAACTTGTTCCCGACTACGGTGATATATTGCACCAGATAAAACAAAGACTACTTCCATCATGGCGGCATCTTCAAAAACATAAACTTTGTTTGTTTTGGAAACGAGCGCCTCGGCTTTTTTAGTCATTTTCTCGTCATCTCTAGTGATAAGTCTAATAATAATGTTAGTATCGATATGCTCAACACCTGCTTTTTTGCGAATTAAACCCATGTGTCCCCCTTGATGTATTTGGCTTGTTCGAGAGACATTTCTCCGACGGTCATATGCCTACCGCGAGGGTCTGGTTTTGGGCATTCGTTTTTTAACCTTTCTAATTCAGCAAAAATTTCTTCGTGAGTCATTTGACGCTTTAAAGTGATGGACTTTTTATCTTCGCTAATTTCCACCTCTACTTTGGAGCCTTTTTCGATGCCGAGTAGTTTGCGGAGTTTTCTAGGGAGAGTGATTTGTCCGACAGAGCTCACAGTGAGAGTGATTGGTTCCATTTTAATTCCTTTCTTTTGCTTTAATTTTGTGATTTACTTTAA
>CAZHGO010000032.1:0-8737 GCA_964532185.1 uncultured Candidatus Saccharibacteria bacterium
ATGTCTGGGCCCTGCTCAAAATTGTCGACAAAAGTTTCGATGGTTTGTCCGTAATTAATACAAAATGCACATTCTCTTTCGGCTCTTCCAAATTCTTCAAAATCGCGTTTTCGGCCTCTTCACCCAATTTATCCGCCGGCCTAATCACCACAAATTGCGTTTTAATTTGTTTTGTGGCCAATCTCCCCAAAACCTCCCTGACTTGGTCTATCGTAATCGTAGTTTTTTGCTCCGGTTTTAATATGAATGCGTTTTTTATCTCTATCTTCGCCTCATCTGGCACCACAAAAATCGAGCACCCAGCCCGACTCGCAATTTTCTCAATCTCTCGCAAATTTTCAAAAAACATCTTCAAAACTTTCTGGCAATTTTGCCTTAAAAGTCTGCCTTTTACCGCCCGGAAGGGTAATTTCTAGCTCCCCCGCATGTAGATACAATCTATCACCTTTTTCCGTGCCATAAATCGGATCCCCCACAATCGGATGCTCCAGATATTTCATATGAACCCTCAGCTGATGCGTCCGCCCAGAGATAGGTCTTAGCTCCACTAACGCGTGCTTATCATTATCTTTCAAAACTTTGTAAAAAGTCTCAGATTCTTTACCTCTGGGGTCCACTCTAAAAGTAGTTGGGTGTTTCAAATCCCGCATAATCGGAAGATCAAGGCGCGCCTCCTTCAGCTTTGGCACCCCTGTTAAAACCGCGTAGTAAGTCTTGTGAGCTTTTCGGTCCTGAAACTGCCGCCGAAGAAACGTCTGGGTTTTGGGATTTTTCGCCAAAATCACCACTCCAGAGGTGTCTCTATCTAATCGATGCACCAAAAGTCCAAAGTCTTCCAGAGTTTTCTCCGGGCAGTAGCCACCTTTGGCCATAGAGAGGAGCCCCGCCGGTTTATCTAAAACCAGCACATTTTCATCTTCATAAATTATTGTAGGCTCTATATCCGCATTTTTGAGCGCCTTTGGCACTTTCAAATCTATTTTTACCCCTTCAGGAAACAGTGCGTTAGGTTTAAGAACCGGCTCGTCGTCTACTTCCACAAAACCATTTTTGATAAATTTCTGCAAAGTCGAACGGTTATAACTCTTATAAATCCCCGCCATCATTGTATCCAGGCGGGTTTTCGGAATTTTTACCGGCGCTTCCATGAGCTCCGTATCCCCGTTAATCACCCTAGACATCTCGGGCTTGCTGAATTTTTTCCCCGTCCTAATCATTTTAGACCCAACGCTTTTTGTGCTTGTTCTAGTTTGACGTTAGCCACTTCATTGGCGTATTTTTCACCGTCTTCAAGCAATTTCAAAACTGTATCGTCCGAAATTTCCGAAACTTTTTTCTGAAAATCCACCAGCATCTCCGAAACACTATTTGCTACCTGTTTTTTAAGATCACCGTATCGAGATACACCCTGCCACCTTTTTACCACTTCCGAAAGCGGCGTATCTGTTACCAAGGCTTCAATATAAAGCAAATTCGAAATTCCCGGCCTGGTTTCAAAATCAAACTGGATATCCTCAAAAGAATCGGTGGTCGCGCCCATAATTTTCTTAGCCGCCTTAAATGGCTCATCATCCAACATGATTTTGGAATTTTCCGCCGGAGTAGATTTACTCATCTTCTTCTCTGGATTCACTAAATCGCGAATCCTAATCGGCGCTTCCACTTCCATAAATCTCAACTGTTCCGTCGTAGAAACCGGAATTTCAAAAATCTCACCATATTTATGGTTAAATCTAGTGGCCAAATCTCGCGTCAATTCGATATGTTGGAACTGGTCTTCGCCAAGTGGCACATAAGTGGCGCTATATAGCAAAATATCCGCCGCCATCAACACCGGATAGTCAAAAATCCCCACATTGCATGAAGCTTTGCCGTCAGACTTTTCTTTATACTGCGTCATCCGGTTTAGTTCTCCCATCGTAGCGGTACAATTCAAAAGCCAACAAAGTTCCGAATGTGCCGGCACCCGACTCTGCCTGTAAATATGCACATTTTCATTCACATCCAGCCCCGCTGCCAAGTAATATTTGACGTTTCTAATCACATTCGCGCTAAGATTACCATCAATTTCAGAGATAATCGAATGCAAATCCGGGATAAAATAATTTACGTGATAATCTTTGCTGTGTTTATTAGCCAACTTTGCCATATGGGTCAAAACCCCTAAATAATGCCCCAAATGCAAATCACTATTAACTCTCAGTCCCGTCAAAATCGTCTTCATACTTTTATTTTAGCATATTCTGTGGTAAAATAAAACTGTTGGGGCGTTAGCTCAGTTGATTAGAGCGCTACTATGGCATAGTAGAGGTCATGAGTTTGAATCTCATACGCTCCACCAAAGTAGGAGCCGAACAAAAATCTCAAATTTATTTGAGATTTTTTGAGGTGACGCCCCGTGGAAGACTTTTGCGCTAGCAAAAGTCTTCCATTTTTTACGCATGAAAAAGAGCCGGCTTAGGCCGGCCCTTTTTAAGAAGGTGGGTTTATTTGGTTCCGAAAATCCTGTCGCCGGCATCGCCGAGTCCAGGAACGATATAACCATGCCTGTTTAATCCCGCATCCAAATGTGCAATATACATCTTTACATCCGGATGATGGGTTTGGATCAAATCAATCCCCTGTGGCGCTGCAATAATAGACATCACATGAATCGATTTACATCCGATTGATTTTAACCTAATAATAGTATGATGAATTGACCCGCCAGTCGCAAGCATCGGATCCAATATAAACACCGCTCTGTTTTCAATATCACGCGGCATCTTCCAATAATATTCCTGCGGCCTCAAGGTCTCTTCATCACGATAGAGCCCGCAAAATCCGGTTCGCGCCTGAGGCACAATCTTTTTCATAGCCGGCTCCATAGCTAGCCCAGCCCGAAGAATTGGGACCAAAACCAACTTTTTACCTGCTACTTTCACGCCCATGGTCTTACAGATAGGAGTTTCTATTTTCACCTCTGTAAGGGAAAGGTGTGAAAGTGCATCTGAAGCGAGCAACATAGTCACCTCTTCCACTAAAGCCCGAAAAGTTGAAGAAGGGGTATTTACATCCCTCATCGCCGAAACCTTTGAGGATATTAATGCGTGATCATTATAAACGTGAGTATTACCCGCAATCACTATCTTTGGATAGGGGATCAACATATCATCATAATTATCAATTTTCATAAAAGACACCTCCTTTGTAAAAATTACCAAAAACCCACCTTTTTCATTTCTCATTATACCACATTTTTGTGTTTTTTGCAATATTATAACCCTTACTCTTGCAAAATTAGCATAAATATGATATAATATAAGCAATAAACGTTGGGAGTTTATTGTGAAAAGATATTTTTTAATTTTATTAATGGTTTTTGGAGTAGGTTTAATTGCTACCCCTAACGTTTCCACCGCCAAAGAGCCGGAAGTTAATTTTGATGAAATAGTAGAAATTACAAATTTAACAGAGCTAGAGCCAATTTCTGAAATAAAAATCGAGGATATCGCCGAGGATGCTCAAATTACTACCCCTGTTTATGCTACAAAAGCTACCACTTCTACCACCGTAAATTTTAGCTATACTGTGACTCAAAAAACCAACAGTATAGTAGAAAATCCCAGTAATTCCGACATCTACAAAACTGGTAAGTTAGTTTATGCCCACAACGATCCTAGTTTGATGCTTAGCGCCCTATCATTAAGCAAAGGTTTTATCTTTACCATCACCGAAAATGGCATCACCAAAACCTATCAAGTGGCAGAAACCGAAATTTTCGCCAAAACCGACCTCCAAGCCATAATTCCTGGTACCAAACGCAATTACATGAGCGAAGTTACTTATAGTGCCAAAAACCCCAACACCGGCAAAACTCACAATCTTGCTCTGATGACCTGTTATGAGCGTACTAGAGGCGCCACCCACCGTTTTGTAGTTTTTGCCAACGAAATCTAATTTTGTGCTATAATAAAAATAAGCATTAAAAAAGGAGGTTTTATGTGCACGGGTGTGCGTTTTAGCGATAATGACGGTAATATGTATTTTGGCCGCAATCTTGACTGGACTGAGGGCTACGGGGAGAAGGTAGTTTTGACCCCCAAAAATTACCATTATCAATCGGCTTTTTTGGGCGAGCAGACGCCTAAAAACGGCGCCATCATCGGTATGGCCATTGTCGTAGAAAACACTCCACTTTATTTTGATTGTGCCAATGAAGCCGGTCTCGCCATCGCTGGGCTCAACTTCCCCGGCTATGCTCATTACGAAAATGACGCTGTAGATGATAAAACCAATGTCGCCGCTTACGAATTTCCTCTCTGGGTAGCAATGAACTTTGCCAGCGTCGACGAAGTAGAAGAAGCTTTAAAAAATGCCGCCATCGTGGCCAAACCCATCAACGAACAATTCCCGGTATCCGAGCTTCACTTTATTATCGGCGACAAAGACCGCTCCATTGTAGTAGAATACACCGAAAAAGGCATGGAAATTTTCCATAACGATGTAGATATCCTTACCAATCAACCAGGCTACGCTTGGCATCAAGAAAACCTCCGAAATTACATGAATTTGGAACCAAAGCGTCCAGAAGAAGTCAAATGGGGCAAACAAAAACTCGTACCATTTGGTAGTGGCTCGATGATGCGCGGCATCCCTGGTGATTATTACTCTCCGTCCCGCTTCGTCCGCGTGGCTTATCTCAACACCCACTACCCCACCAAAGATAGCGAAGACGAAAATGTCATGCGTTTATTCCACACATTAACAGGAGTAGCCATGATTGATGGCGCCGCCGCTATGGATGGTGAAAATTACGAAAAAACCATCTATACTGGTGGTTATTCTACCGCTTCCAAAACTTACTATTACAACACTTATGACAATCCGTCTGTCATGCACGTCTCCATGGGCGACTACGATTTGGATACCGCAGATTTGATTGAAGTCTAGCCAAAATCTCAAAAATGTGATATAATATAGATAATGTTCACGAAAGGGGGGATAAATAATGAACAAGATCTTTAATGTCACAATTAGTAATGGAAGTAAAGAATTCAATGGTGAAATCATCATTGATGCTATTGGCGTTATCTATGGTAGCTGTCAAAAAGATGGCGAGAACTATCATCTCGCAGGTAGAACCTACGCCTACATGGGCGAGGAGTGTATGGAGCTCTACATGGCTTCAAGTGATCCGCGAGACGCCACACTTCTTTTCCAGTTCTCTCTTGCCACTTTTCAAGGCTTTTGGGCTAAACCCATTGTTATTAACAACTGGGAATGTTACGAGAAAAAAGGCGATGCTGCAATCAGCATCATCAAACAGCCTTATACTCTTGGAAAAGAAGTAAAAATCAAAAATAGCTACCGCAAAATCAGGGTGTACGCCTTAATGTACATATTGAGCTACCTCAACCCTGTTATCGCAGACAGAGTCTGCAGTGCTACATTCTAACTTCCACCAAAAAGACCGATTGCATTATATCGGTCTTTTTTCATGTCAAACAATAATGGTGGAGTGCAGGAGACTTGAACTCCTCACCTCGACAATGCGAATGTCGCGCTCTACCAGATGAGCTAGCACCCCATACCATTATTATACCACATTTTAGATAGCCGGTACAGGAAACTTCAAAGCTAGTGCCTTGACATCTTCCGCGATTTTTGCCAAATCTTTTTTAAACTTAACTAGATTTTCCTCGTTTTCCGCCTTCACACAAATATCCGCCACCTGTTTCATCCAGCCCGCCAAAACCGCCATCTCTTTTTCAGAAAAACCTCTAGTAGTAATCGCCGGCGTGCCCAATCTCACCCCTGATGGTTTAAACGCCCCACCCCTATCATAAGGGAGCGCATTAGCGTTCAAGGTTAAGCCCACCATGTCCAAAGCTCTCTCGTAAATCTTCCCATCAAAACCAAAACTATTCTTTACATCCACCAAAACTAGATGATTTTCTGTCCCATTCCCTTGTAAAATGAATCCATGCGCCTTTAATTCTTCCGCCAACACCTTAGCATTTTTGACAATTTGCTCTGCATATTGTTTAAAAGAAGGTTGTAAAGCTTCTTCAAAGGCTACTGCCTTAGCCGCAATAATGTGTTCCAGTGGTCCGCCTTGGGATCCCGGAAACACCGCCCGGTCTATCAAAATCGGGATATTTTCAAGCTTCTTTTCAGGCTTCTTCAGAGGTGAAGCCACGTTACCTTTACTCATAATTAAACCACCTCTAGGGCCTCTCAAGGTCTTATGCGTCGTAGTGGTCATCACATCAAACCCATAATCCAGCGGATTTGGGTGTACTCCACCAGCAATTAGGCCCGCCACATGCGCCATATCCGCCATTAGCAAAATTTCATGCCCAAATTTCTTGGCCGCTTTATCCCGGATTTCTGAAACTCTCTTAAAATCTGGCACTTTCATAAAGGCCGAATAGCCTACCAAAATAATCTTCGGGTCCTCTGATAAAGCTTTTTCTTCCAAATCTTCATAATCTATATCACCATCTTCATCTACCCCATAGCCCACAAAATTATAAACATGAGCTGAGAGAGTCACTGGCGCCCCATGCGTTAAATGCCCGCCAGCCGGCAGCGACATCCCAAGAATGGTATCACCCGGCTCGCACCAAGCAAAATACACCGCAGTGTTAGCTTGCGCCCCCGAATGCGGTTGCACATTCGCATGGTCCGCATGAAACAATCTACAAGCCCTATCTATTGCTAGTCTCTCAATTCTATCCACATTCTTTTGTCCACCGTAATAGCGATAATTTGGTAAAATCTCTTCGGCAATTTTCTTTTCATCCCATTCACCATCAATATCACCAATTCCTTCAAAAGATGGATAACCCTCAGAATATTTATTAGTCAAAATCGAGCCCATCGCTTTCAGCACTTCACTAGATACGTAATTTTCGCTCGGAATCAGCTCCAACCCCTCTTTTTGCCGAGTTTTTTCATTCTCAATTAAATCAAACACTACATCTTTCATAATAACTCCTTTAGTTAAGTTGGTATAAAGAGATGGCAAAAGCTAGATCATCGTCCTTTCCTTCCTTTATTAACTGTTTCGTATACTGATTTTTATCAAATTCTGGAAAGTATGTATCCGCCTCTTGGTTTTCCGCATTTACCTCTGTTAAATAGAGCTTTTTTGCGACTGGCAAAAATTCTGCATAGATTTTGCCACCACCAATCACAAAAACTTCTTCCTCAGTATCTTTGTTCTTAACGATAAAATCGTCTAGATTATGAATAATCTCATCCGGTCCCTCAAAATCGCGACTAGAAATCACAATATTTGTGCGATTAGGGAGTTTCCCCGGGAGCGATTCCCAAGTTTTTCGTCCCATCACAATCTTATGTCCAGAAGTAGTTTCACGAAAGAACTTCATATCTTCTTTAATATGAAAAATCAGCTCCCCGCCTTTACCTAATTCTCTATTTTTTCCAATCGCCGCAATCAAACTAAACATTTTTACTCCGTCACTGGCATTTTGATGGTGCCAAGATTCTCATAATTCTCTAATTTAATATCTTTAAGCTCACGAGAGCTGTCAAATTTATAAAAATCTTCAATTTCTGGGTTGAGCCAAAACTTGGGAGCTTTCGGCAAAGTCCCGTCTTTCACGGCTTTTTCGTATTTTTCTATCTGTTCTTTAATCCCATCCACTTGATTTTCATAAATATGTGCGTCATTCGTAATAAAAGTAAATTGTCCCGGCCGCGCTCCCACACATTGAGCTATCAGATAACAAAGTACAGCATATTGTACAATGTTAAATGGCAACCCCAAGGGTACGTCGGTAGAGCGCGAGGTCACCAGCAAATTCAGCCGACCATCAATTAAATTCCACTGTGAATTCCACACGCAAGATGGGAGCGCGGCCGTCTCCAGCCATTCATTTTGCCAAAGCGATAACACCATCCGCCGATTTCCCGGATTATTTTTCAGCGTTTCAATTAAGTTCTCTATTAAATGATAACGATTTACAATCCAACCATAAGCCGTGCCAATGGTATGGGCAAAATCTTGAGGATCTTCATTTGGATGATTTTTGGCAAATATTTCATTAATGTTTCGCCCCTGATATTCGCCCTTTTCATCAATTTCCCATTCGTTCCAAATCTTTACGTTTCGCTCTTGCAGCCACCTCACATCATTAGAAGCCTGCTGATAAATCCACAAAATTTCTAAAGTTGCAGTCTTAAAACCCACTTTTTTAGATACCAAAATCGGAAACTCTTCCTCCAAATCAAATTGCATCACCTGATGCGGCAACCGAATCGTCCTCGCCTCTGATTTAGCTTGAGCTGCATGATCAGGAATCGCATTCGCTACACTAGAACTCCGATTATCAGTTTTCTTGTAATTTAAAACCTTCTCCCCATTCTCAAGAATTCTCTTGCAAAGATCAATATACTGCTCATCAAATTTGCTCATCACACCTCCTAATTAATAACAATTATAACATAGAATAACAACAAAAAATCAGAAAAAGATATTTTTGAGCATTTTGATGAACCCAAGAAGAATTTTAAAATTCTAGAAAATTTTATCATCGTGGCCCCCATCCGGCGCAAGATGAAAAATTTTCGTTAAGAAATTTTAAAAATCTTCCTGGTGCGAAATCAACCGCGAAAAAATACTTTTTCTGATTTTTAATTTAGCGTTTGCTAAACTGTTCTTTCTTTCTGGCAGAGCGAAGACCGTATTTTTTGCGTTCTTTCTCTCTTGGATCGCGTTTCATCATCC
>CAZHGO010000033.1:0-8474 GCA_964532185.1 uncultured Candidatus Saccharibacteria bacterium
CCTGCCCAATCGCTCTCCCGCCGCCTCTAACCGATTGTCCCAGTGAAGTAAGCGCACCACCAATCTTACCAAGCGCCGAAAATGCATTTTTAAGCAACATCGGCAAAAGGAAGAAGACCAAATATGGCAAAACCAATGCCACTACTCTCCCCCACACACCAAGATCTACATTATTATTAAACATACCTCTAAGCATCGCGCTAATTCCAGCTACCATTCCACAAATCGGAAAAATAATAATCGCCGCCTGAAACAACGTCCACCATTTTTTAAACAAATGTTGTGTATTAGGTAAAACAAACATCACAAAAGCTAATGGTGATATCACTAAACAAAAGACCACCAATATATCTCTTGCACCCAACATTAACATTAGTACAAATAAAGCTATAATTATCACTAACGCCAATATTAGAAGTACGACTACAACCGCCACCCATCCTCCTAAGCCAAGTGTAACCACAGCACCAGCCGCTACGCTCCCACCAGTGCCAGCAGCACTAAATATCCCCATCATCATATCTATCAAGAAGTTATTTCCACCACTATCGCCACCTCCAATATTCGCAAACATATCTCTTAGTCCCACACCAAGGATATTAGAAAAATCAATCGCTATTTCACAAATATAATAACTCAAATTAACAATAATCGCCATCATGATTAGACGCGGCAACATTTTTTTAACACCATAATTATCAATCCCATAACCAGTAATCTGTGATATAATAATTACCATCAAAAACAGAACCATCACAACGTTTGTTATATCTCTTATCGTACCCCACACTTTAAAAGTTCCATCGTTGGAATATAAATCAACATTTATCGTCAATCTATTTTGAGTCCAGTTATCTATCCACGTAGCTGTGTACGTAGAATTATTCAAACCCGGACAAAGCAACCATTGCATCGCTCCAATCCCCTCACCATCCGTGTGCTCATCTACAAGCCTATCACAATCAAATTCATTTTCACTCCCCGTCGTCGTCCCACCGCTACTTCCACTACTACTATTACAACCTTCAACACCATCCAACTTCGGGCTACACAAATCCCCTAAACTATCTAAAGTGCCTATTATGTCCTGTATGCTAGTAATTTTCGTAGTAAAATGATAACCCGAATCAACTCCGTACAAATTTTCAGGAATATTGACAGAACTAGCACTATGAATCTTACATCCGCTATCACCTCCTTTCCAGTTAATCGGAGATGCATCTGGATAAAGATTATAGTCAGCGTCACCCACGCACAAAATTAGATTTCCAACATTTAATACATCCGTAACGTAATATCTATATAAATCATACACTTCTTGTCTACTTAAAGCGAGGGGATTATAGCCTGCATACACCTGAGAAACATTATACCCCACTCGATTATTACTATTTAATCCATTCATAAATTTCATATAAGTACCACGAGTTAGTAAATAATCATTGCTAGAAGAATATTCATCTTTACTTGGAGCATCATAGGTTACAGATCTAGGTTGCAGGACAATCGTACCCAAACCATTGGGGCTTGTAGCTTTAATAGTATTATTTGCCTTATCATATTCAGCTCCATTCTTGGTAGTTTCAGCTGATATAGTAAAGCTTCGCTGAATAGGCTCACCAGAAGTAATACCACCTTCTTCAAAATAAGTAACCCATATTTCATATTTTGGAGAGCCAGACGCCCCCACATCTTTTATCTGAATTTTAGCCCCAAAACAAGAAGACTTGAATGTATATGATTCCCCACTGCCAGGAGTAGGCACATTATAGGAATTAGAACTCACCAACAAGGTATTACCATTTTTCGCGATTGTCGGAAACGTAATAGTACCAATAGGATTATTATTGGCATCTAGTAGTAGTGGCGTATTATCGCCACATGTAGATTCATCATTGTTAATATCGTAATATAAGCTCATTTCACTGCCTGTAATATTAATGGCCTTAGGAGATGCCTGATATCCTAACCCACCATTACCACTCAAATCACTACCTGCAAAATACTTTGCCTTTTCCTCGTTATTGTTACTGTTTCTAACATCAAATGGGATAAGCCCACCCTTAATACCTTCATGATTACTACCCAAAACGATATTTTGATATCCAAACAGAACTTCTTGACAATTCAAGTTATTATCATTTACGCTAGTCAAATCATACGGCAATTTTACCGCATCATCATTACCTTTATACACCATGAAGCCATCACCGTCCGACAGAAGGTTAGAAGTCCAAAATTGCTCTTTATAACTACCCCCATTCAAACAATTACGCACCCCCTCAAAAGTTGCTTTAGCTGCAATCTGATCACCACCAGCCCGTATTGCTGCCATAGCATTACCCGTCCAACCCGCCAAAGACACAAAAGATATTACCAATAAACCCAATAATATTTTTATTAAAGTTTTATTATTCTTCATCTTCCACTCCACTAATAGATTTGCCATGCATCAAATCATTGATATAATACAGTATTAAAACAAAGTTATCATCTTTATTATAATAATTATCTATATATCTATAAGACACACCACCTGTGCCATTAACCACAGAATCTATCCACGCACTGTAGATTTCTTTAAAAGAGTTCATATAGGGATTGTCATTCAAAGTCGAAAAATCATAATATTTCATTAAATTAGCCTTCAAATTTTTACGATCATTCTCGTCCTCTATCGTCATAAAATCAGCATCAATAACTTCTTCCTTTAATTCTATAACCTCCAAAAAGTCAAATAGTTCTTTTTCTTCCTTTACCAAATTATTTAAAACCTCATTATCCCCATCCTTGTAACCTGCCACAAAAGCATCCATCAATTCCCTAGTTTTTGCATAAATCGCCGCTTTTTCTTCTTCAGTATCCCAACCATCCAAAAAATAATAATCATTCGCTACATTATACTCGGCAGTAATATCAGCAGTAGATTCCGTACCGCTCGTCACGTAATTTATCAATCTATTAAAAGCTCCGTCGGATGAGTTATTTGCACCCCCTCCTCCCTTCGGCATTACCATCACTACCACCATTACCACTACCAAAACCACCACAACTAAAAGTGCCCCGATCACCAAACCCTTCCTAGACCCACCACGCGCACCGCCATTCAATTTCATCGGCTGCGGTTCTGGAAGCGCAGAATCTGGCGTACTAGCAATAATACCCGGATTTCCACCAGCATTAAAAGACCCACTGTTGTATGACGGATTCATATCCCCATTATACCATAAGCGTCAAAAATCAAACCAAAAATCAAGCCAAAAACAAACCAAAAAATCAAACCAAAAACACCCCCAAAATCAAACCAAAAAAATCAACACAAAAATCAAAGCGCGCAAAAAAACGGACCCGACACCACAAAGGCACCAGGTCCGTTTTATCATCTGAGTTCTAGCTTGAAGCGGTCTTTTAGAACCCACCGCAATTAAACCCACCTAGAACTTAGAATTTTCTCCGGCTAACAATAGCGTAGCTAACCAAGGTGGTAAGACCACCAGCACCAAGTGCGCCAACTAATACATTAGAAGCACCAGTTGCAACGATATTCGAAGGAGTCGGTGCAGGTGTTGGAGTTGGATTATCTGGAGTAGGAGTTGGAGGAGTTGGTTTGTCTTCACAAACTTCACCACTCTTTTCCACCATCACCGAAGCGTCATCCTTAGTTACTTTAGAAGCAACCGTAGAAGCCGCCCAGTTGACCAATTGGTTAGCACCACAAGCCATGGATTTATCCACTACCTTCGCAGTAAAGCGAATGTAAGCGTTACCTTTGGAGTTGTAGCCCCCAATATTGATACCAGTAGTAGTCAAATTGTTACTTGAGAGAAGGACACCTTCCTTATGGTTTGAATTATAAAGATAGGTAGAATTCTCCACGTATTCCAAGTTGTTTGGCAAAACATCGCGAATCATCACGTCTTTTACCGGATCAGCCAGCAAGTTTACATATTCAATTTGGAACTCAACTTCATCACCAATCTTGGCATTCACAGATTCTGCAAATTTCTCACCAGAACCTTTAATACGTACGGTTTTGGAAAGTTTCGCATTTACAGATTTGTGAACTTTAACTTGAATAGTTACCTCACCGTCATATTTAAAACAGCCAGGAATTTCACCATTCATAGATTCATAACCAATGTTTACATTGTCATTGATAATAGTATCAGACAATGCAAACACGCCCTTCTCGTTTCTGTATTGGGCAGAACCCTTTACATATTCTATAAAGAAGTCATCTGACGAATTCAATTTCACCTCATCGTAATAACGAGTTGGTTGAGCATTTGAAGCATTAAGATACCCAATAATAGTTTGAGATTTAGCTACAGCGGTAGGCAAAGAAAAGTTTACCGACACACCAGTAGCAGTATTTTTAGGGCTGTTATTATGGACGTAAAGACGAATCGTATAAATTTGACCATCTTCCACGTCAATAGAATCAGCATTATAGACACTAGCATTACCAGTGGTAAGTCTAGCACCTACGAAATTTCTTTCATCACCAATTTTACCACCCGTTTTAATCGAGTTGAAGGTAATGGTTTCACCTAATTTACCAGCATTAATGTCATCAAGTGTATAAACAGTACGACCTTCTTTATTACCAGAATTGTCGCCATAAGCACTCACAAAACCAGCAGCTGGAACTAGCGTAACAGTTGCAATAATAGCAGCTGCAGACACGCTAAGAATAGATTTAACAAATTTATTCATAATTTCCTTTCTTAAAAAAATAATAGATTAGAGTTTTTAATCAAAACTTTGAAAACTACTTGTTGTTAGCCGAATTGTTAAAATTCTTCTACGTCAACAACCGAATCGTCTCAAATTTCAAATCAAATAGGTAGGACTCGGCGGCATGTGCAGCCGCCGAGCGAAAATAAGGTTCTTGAACTGTTTAATCGCCCTCAGTCCGCAAGGGTCCCACCATTGCCTATATAATAATTACTCTGGAGGACCGTCCCAAGTCTCTCCATTCTGGTCATCTGCTACTTCTGGCTCTTCCGGAGCCGATTCTGATGGAGTATCAATCGGAGCACTATCTCCGCCTCCTCCAGAGTCACCGCTGTTATCAACGTGAGTTTCTGGCTCCGGTGCCGGTGTAGAAGGAGTATTGTCTGAACCACCCTCGTGGTTACCCTCATTAGCCTCAATCATCTCCTGAACCGTCTCTTGATATTGTTCAGGAGTCTGATTATTACTATTTGAAGGCTGCTCCTCCGTAGAAGTCCCCGAATTAGCCGGGTTATTAGTATTTTCACCCGGCCCAGGGTTGTCACTAGGCAACACCTGAGATCCCTCATTCGGATTCTTTGGCGGAGATGTCGGCTTCGGCTCTGGTGTCGGCTCGGGTGGAGTCGGTGTCGGCTCGGGTGGAGTCGGCGTCGGCTCGGGTGGAGTCGGCGTAGGCTCGGGTGGAGTCGGCGTAGGCTTCGGCTCAGGCGTTGGTTCCGGTGTCGGCTTCGGCTCCGGCTTCGGCGGATCTGGCTTCTTCGGCGATTTCGTCGGCGTAGGCGTATTATTACCGCCACCACCACTAATCGTGGTAGTAACAGTACCACCACCACCAGAAACCACCGGCACGGGTGCCTTTGTAGGTATAGGTGTAGGTTTTACTCCTCCACCACCAGACTTCTTGGCCGGCGTGATGTCCATCACTTTCGCAACGTTTGTAGGCTGATACCCACAATCGATACGATAAGCCACCTCCACGATGGTAGTTCCCTTGATCTTATATGTATAGACCAATTCATACCCATCGTGGTCAGTGGTTTCCATCACTATCACATCCGGAGCCCCAGCTTTCAAAGGATTCATATACATCTGATCAGTTAATTTCTTACTGATTTTCCGTACTTCTACCTTTCCAGCCTTGTCCAAAAACTCAAACCAAAACATCAAGTTTTGGTTATAACCAGCTGGATTCTCCGCCCAAGCATCTTTAGCCGCATTGATAGCTGCATCCCATTTCTGAGAGCACTCATCATAAAACACGCCAAGATACCTGGTTTTGAGCAAACTATCGTGCCAAGCTATATTGGCAGCCCCCAGTGACGGGTCCTGCACAATCCTGCTTCGCATGTTCTGGTCGAACAACTTTGGATCGATCTTCTTCATAATCTCATCCAAAGAAGCTCCATCCGCCAGCTCATTCGCCAGACCAGCCGCCGCTACCACTTCGGGTATTGGATTTGGCCCGAAATTATCGTTATTCTCCTCATCTCCATCATCTTGAACATCAAGATTATAGAAATGCCAGGGTGACTCCAATTCCGGTTCTGGTTCCTGTGTTGGCTGGGGCTCCGGTTCTTGCGTCGGTTCTGGTACCGGAAGATTTGTTATAACTTCTTCCTCTTCCTCATTTTCAACCGTTTTAGGCTTCGCCATCACAATACTGACAACCAACAAAGCGATTGCCAATATCACCGATATCACAATCGCTAATGTTTTTTTCATGTTATCGCCCCCTTTCTAGCTATATTTCTGCTTCAGGTTCAGCACAAAAGCCTCCCCTTCGTCTTCGTCTTCATCCTCTCCGTATTCATCCGGATCAAACTCATCCGAGTTAATCCATTCTCTAAAATACAGAAAGTTATAAATAAAAAATCCAGCAGAAATAAAGAATACCACTACCGGCAAGACCCTCACTATTCCAACAACCCAATAAATGGATGTTAAATCGTGAATCCTACTAGCAGCAGAAAACCCGGTCCACATTAACATGACATCAACCAAAATGGTCAGAAGAAGCTCTGATACAGTACTACCATTAGCACTCCAATAGAGTATCATATAAACCATCATGGCTAAAGCCGGAATTGTCAGCAACAAACCTAACGCTACTGGTAACTTCGGCGCAAAAGCACAAATAAAGCCAGCGGCCAAACCGAAGATGAAAGATTTAAGCATCCTCGGCTTAAGTTTCTCACCGAACTTTCTTGACAGAGTCACCATCAAAAAAGTCACTGTTACAAAAACTATTATTCCAGATATTATTGTCATATCCGTTCCTCCTTATTCTATCGAATGTGGGGGATTTTACGCCCCCGTTTTGTTTATAGTTACAGGGACGTTTTATATATAGGCAACAGGTCTCAATCTCTTGAAACCTGAGATGATTCGGTTGTTAAGGGTCTTCTTGTTTTGAAAAAACACACCCAAAACTCAGACTACTTCCATTATATCACACATAAGCTTTTTTGTCAAGATAATAAACATCTTTTTCCGCTTATGGCAAAAGAAAATCCCCCTAACCTCAGTTAGGGGGAAACAGTAGATTAAAACAGGTAGTTATACTCTAAATATACCAAGATTCTTCTGGGCGGCCTCCTCAAGAGTAAGTTGCCTTACCGGCTTGCCGTACTTCAGCATCACCGGAACTCTCAGCATCTTACCTCCAGGAGGCAATAAGCCAGCTAAGGCCTGAGGATCAGGAGCGAAATATGTATTCTCGCCATCCTTTAGCATGAAGGCGAACCCGTAAGTCGTGGCTGCCTCATCGGCCTTTCTAGCTTCCTCAGCTAATCTAGCCTCCTCAGCTCTTCTGGCTGCCTCTTCAGCTTTCCTCTTAGCCTTAGCCTTCTTTCTGAGCTCTCTAATCTCAGCTTCCTTCTTTGCCAGAAAATCAGACATAATACCTATCTGCTTTTCAAGCTCAGCAGAAGACATATTGTTGATATACTCAGCCTCTTCGGCCTTTCTAGCCTCCTCAGCCTTCTTGGCGTCCTCAGCCCGTCTAGCCTCATTAGCTTTCCTGGCTTCCTCTGCTTTCTTGGCTTCTTCGGCCCGTCTAGCTTCATCAGCCTTTCTAGCTTCCTCGGCAAGTCTTGCTTCTTCAGCTCTCTTCGCCTCCTCGGCCTTCTTAGCTTCTTCAGCGAGTCTAGCCTCCTCAGCTTTTCTAGCTTCTTCAGCACGCCTAGCTTCTTCAGCCTTTCTAGCCTCCTCGGCAAGTCTGGCCTGCTCAGCCTTCTTTGCTTCCTCGGCCTTCTTAGCTTCTTCAGCAAGTCTAGCCTCCTCGGCCTTCTTGGCGTCCTCAGCCCGTCTAGCCTCCTCAAGCGCCGCTTCTAGTTCAGCCTTTTCGGCTTCTTTTTGGGCCATCAGTCTCTCGACTTCCTTAGCGCGCTCGCGTTCCTCATTAGCCTGAACCTTCGAGGCCTTCTCCTTCGCCAACTGTTTTCTCCTTGCAATATCAGCTTTTTTTGCCATAATTTTTTCCTCCATTTTCTTCAAAACCACAACAACGCCAAAAACTACCTACTTTTTAATCTACTTGACCTCATTATATCACACTTATGCCAAAATGTCAATAATAATACAATATTATAATCAAAAAAGAAAATCAGGACATACGCCTGTTCTCTTTTTCATAATCACTTTCCTTGTTAAACTTTCTTCCTTGAAAGAAAGTTTAAGTTATTATGGTGCGGGTAGAGAGAATCGAACTCTCATCTCAAGTTTGGAAAACTTGCATA
>CAZHGO010000034.1:0-8035 GCA_964532185.1 uncultured Candidatus Saccharibacteria bacterium
CGGGTTTTTTCTACTGCCAAAGTTAATTTGTATTTTAAGGGCTTCAAAACTAAATCGTGTGCTGGAGTGTAGCGATATTCCTCGCACCCAAACGAGCGCTTAAACTCCGAAACTCCATAAAACCGATGCGAAGTTTCGTCTTTTTCTACAATTCCCCACAAGTTATAGCGGATGCACCCACGTTTTCTGGCTTCCTCCATTGCTTTAAGATGTAAAAGCGGCGCCGCGGAATACTTCGTCCCCAGTTCCGACGACACCCCGTAATGATAACTCGCTTCCGGCCCGTAGAAAATTATAAAATTCTGAGCCAAAATCTCCCCACCAAATCGCGCGGTATAAATTAACACTTCCCCACCGGCGCGAAACGCTTCGAATTGCTTTTTTAAAAACTCACCAGAAAATGCCACATATTTTTGTCGTTCGGCATGGAGTTTTTCTAATTTACAAAAATCATTAATCGCCACATCATCATCCGACACCACAATCTCAATATTATTTTTCTCGGCCTTGCGTAATTTCCTTCTAAACCCTTGTGACGCTCCCGCCAAAATTTCCTCTTCGGATTTTTTTAGATCCAAAATCCCCGCATATTCTACGGAAAGATACATTGGTGCTTTTACTAGTCCATGAGATTTCATAATTTTGAGTGATTTTTCGGAAAGCTCCAGTTGGGGGCGTACGCGGACAAATACACAGCCGGCTTTAGTGCCTTCCGTGCGGATATCCTCAAACACAGCCTTCACCATCTTGGCATTGTTCCAATCAATCAACGGCCCACCGGCAATCGCTAGATATGTGCCACGCTTGGCGGTCTCTACTACCCCCGCGTACGCCCCCACAATTGTGTCGCCATCCAAAACTAATTTTCGTACCACTTTTTTTCCGCGCGCAATGTGAAATTCATAAAAATCCCAACTCTGCAAAAAGTTCGCCTCTTCCAAAGCAGAAACATATCCATCCCACTGGTCTTTAGACTTAGGCTCTACAATCTCCAAACTCATAGATGCCTCCGCTTTTTTCTAATGGTCTCCACCGTCAAATTTTTTAGATATTTAATCTTGGAAATCACCAAATCATGCGCTGGCACAAATTCCAACACTTCCCCACCAAACCCAGTTTTAAAGGTGGTCACCCCAGCATAGCGGTGGTTTGGCTGCCCCGCCGGTGCAATCCCCCAAAGGTTAAATCTAGAATAGCCTTCGGCCTTCAAATCTCGCATCGCTTGCCAAAGCAACGCATAGGCTCCCGGCAATTTACGGTTTAGTTCGGTAGAAGCCGCCTCATAATAATCCGCTTCCACTCCACTTTTGATAATCAAACCATACGCTACCGGCTTGCCATCACTCATAGCCTTGTAAATCACAATATCATCATCAAAGGCTTCCTTCTCTGCTAGCAAAACCTCAAGAGATGGCGGCACAAAATTTTGCCTTTTGGCAGTCTCCACTTGCACCGCGTGAAATTCCTCAAAAATTGCCTGACTATTATTTTTTAAAACTTTAATTCCGAGTTTATCTGCTCTCCTTACTTCGTATCTAGTTTGTCTCCGCATTTCCGCCAGCAGTTCTTCCTCAGACTTGTTCAAATCTATCATCACAGTGCGCTCCGCGGCCAGATGCATCGGCGATTTTTCCATCCCCATTTTTTCTAGAAGTTTTAAATTATCGGCGTCGGCTTTGAGCTGTGGCCGCATCCGCACAAATACACATTTTTCTCTCTGTGCAACTTCCACAATTTTGGCAAAAACTTTTTCTACTAATTTTTTATCTTTAAAATCTACCAACGGTCCGCACGGAATCTCCAAATATCGCCCGCGCTTAGCATTTCTTACAATCATCAAAACATAAGCTTTGCCTTCAAAATCTTCCGCGAATACTTTGCAACCCAAAATTTCGTTCATTCGCGCGTATTCTGGTGATTGCAAAAAGTTTGCTTCCGGATATTTTTTCACGATTTTATCCCAATTAGTCATTTTGCCCTCCAATTAGATATGGTTTAATAATCTCGCGCGCCGCCGCTAGTTCCTTTTCGCTATAATATTTAGGGAAATTAATAATTTCTTTGGTTATTTCCACAGAAACTGGACAATCTTTTTCTGGAAACTTCACTTCTTTGTAATATCTGGCCGGGGACACCGGTTTTTCATACCAAAACGAATCAAAGAAGTAACCATTGTCGCGTAATTTTTTCAAAACTTCCGCCCGGTTTTTCACCAA
This sequence comes from uncultured Candidatus Saccharibacteria bacterium, assembly GCA_964532185.1. Lineage (GTDB taxonomy): Bacteria > Patescibacteriota > Saccharimonadia > Saccharimonadales > Saccharimonadaceae > Nanosyncoccus. Next base: position 2,217 of record CAZHGO010000034.1, read on the forward strand.
ATAAAACTCCCGTAGTTTCCCTTCTCCACGGTGGCGGAATTTTTTAAATTGAGAAAGCGCAAGTTTAGCCTGAAACTTTGATGGTAATCTCTCTAAGTCCAACTTGTTGTCAGCTGATCTTTCCACCCAATGCACCAAAAGGAAAAATTTCATCATCGCCCCGCCAAGATGAACACCATTCAGGCCCCTACAGATTCCACAGAAAAATGGATAAAATCTTGCCCTCAAATGATCAGATAATCGCGGAATTTTAAAAGGCGCTTCAATCTCGTGCTTAACAGGGGTGCGAAGCACCACTGCCCCACCAAAAATGGTATTAATCGCCTTATCTTTGCCAAAAGACAAAGCCGCCACCACTCCCACGGTGCCAACTTCCCTACCATCTAGATATCTCACCCCCGCCGAATGAGCCAAATCTTCAATTATGAGAAGCCCGTGTTTTTTAGCAAATTTCTCTACCATTTCTATATCCACCGGGTTCCCTAGCGAATTTTGCACGATAATTCCCTTAATCCGGTTGGCATGCACTGCCGCACCTTTCCACGGCGCTTCCAAAGTTTTTTCGTCAAAGTTCAAATCCCGAGCATTGATATCTACAAACACCGGCGTCATTCCTGCTTCTATCACCGCCTGATATACCGCATAGCAGGTAAAACCATTTACCAAAATTTTATCACCAAAATCAAAGTAAGATTTTAGCGCCAAACAGAGTGCCGAGCGCCCGTTTTTGCAGAGCATCGCTGTACCCTTGTATCTTCCCGCCAAATATTCCGACAAATCTCGCAAATCTTTGGAAGTCCCCCTAGCAAACAAACATTCCGAAATTTTGGGACCACCGGCATTTAATCCTAAATAATACTGGTTCACTTCTTTACCCCCTTGGCTTGAAGTTTTCTCACTAATTTTTCTAGGGCGCGAGCTAAGCCTTCTGGGTCAGAAATATACGGTGCATGCGTCCAATTCGCATAAAATTTTAGTTCCGCGTGCGGCAATTTCTCGTAAATCGCGGTGGCCTGTTTAGGCGGAGTAGTGGTATCTTTTTTGCCCCATAGAATAAAAGTCGGCGTCGAAACATTCTCAATTTTGAGATCCTTATCGGATTCTAGCATATTTACCAAAGTCTTTTTCATGTTTTCTGGCGCCTTGGAGTAATCCGTCGTCCCTGTAATTCTGTGGAATGCCTTGTTTACCACTGGAATTTTCTTTAAAGGCTTGCCAATTTTAGCCAGCCCCGCCACCACCTTTTTCTTGGCCGAAACTTCATAAATTCCCGCCGAATCGAGCAATATCAAATTAGACAATTTTCCTGGTTTGTTCGAGCACAAATTAAGTAGTATCCGCCCCCCGTTAGAGTGTCCAAGAGCAATCGCTCCATCTGGAATATTAGCATCCGCCCATTTCACATAATCTTCAATTTCAAAAACTTTAGAAGATGGTTCGGTTAGCCCCGGCACATGTAGCATTTTTACATTTATACCATTATGTTTTAAGATTGCCAAAGTCCGATTCCAAGGCTCTACTGTATAAGTCCACCCATGAATGATATAAAGATTATAGGGTTCACTCATGAGTCTAGTCCCCAATTCTTGCGCCTTTGTACAGAGCCTTTATCTCTCCGGCAGAGTTTCTTGGCATCTTTTGGGTCCGCCAGTAATTTTTCGATAATCCATTCTAAATATTGGCTCCCCTTAAAAATTAAAGTTTCATTACCCCTAATGTGCTTTTCTATAAACGCCAACGCCTTCTTAGGATCCGTAGTGGCCGCCGCCGAAATCCCCAGTTTTTTCAGCTCTGGCGCGGTCCATTTCTTGGTGCGACGCCCCACTAAAATCACCAAATCCGGCTCGGTGTCGGCAATCATTTTGGCGAGTTTCCGGTGTTCTTCTTCTTCCAAAGAGCCTTGGTCCACGATATCCCCAATAATCAGCCACTTTTTCTCCGCATGCATCCGTTTTACCATGTCCAGCACCGACTCCATCGAAATCATGTGGGCATTATAACTGCTATCTACGATATTAATTCCCTTAGTTCCCTTAAAATACGAACTTCTACCCGGCAACTGTTTTACTTCTGAAAAATCTGAATTAAACGGTAGCTTAAGATATTTCATCAAATCTTGCAGCACAAACAGATGATAAGCCAAGTCTCTCGGCTCCGGGTGATTAAAGTGAAAGGTTGTATCACCATAGGTAAAATCTGTAGAATCTGGATATACCACGTATTTTTTGAGCAAAGATTTTTTAATCGGGACCACCTTGGCTTTAATTCCCTCACAAGCCTTTACCATCGCTCTAGATTCGCCATCAATATACACTAATTTCTGGGTATTTTCTGGCAAATTAGCAAACTCTGCAGTGATTGCACTCTTAAGATCTTTATATTCCCCGTCTTCTACTACTTTTTCAAACTGCACCGCATGTGAAAGCCCCACCGATACCCAGATAGTCACCTCTGGTTTTAGCCACTGGGCCAAAAACTCAGCTTCGTGCGGACGTTCACCGTCAATTTCTACCACATAAAATGGCTCTTTGTGTTTATAATAGAGAGATTTAATTGGTGCAGCAATAATTAGCCAAATCCATTTCAGTTTAGACGCCTTTACCCCCTTCAGCCCCAAGAGGTCAAACGGTACCCCAAAAGCCGAATTAGCATCATGGGAATAATGCGCTTTTTTACCCATTTCGTGTTCTAGCAGATTTAGCATGGTGGTTTTTCCCGCGGAACCAGTTACTGCGATAATCCTAGGATGCCACCTCTTTAGAGCTCTATTCGCGAGACGCCGAAAATAACCCGCCAGCTTAAAGTAAAATCGCTTCTTGAATTTCGCGAAACTCATAGGGTTATTATACTCTATCTTGCTTTTTCGTGCAAAGTGTGGTATAATGGAGTTATAGCAAACTAATTATCTACCTCTAAAAACTTACCGGCAGCCATCTAAGAGCCAACCTAAGGTTATAGAGGAGAAAGGAAATACACTATTATGGCAGAAGCCAAAAAACAAGAAGGTCTAACTATTAGAATTAGACTAAAAGCCTATGATCACCGCGTGATTGATCAAAGTGCTCGTCAAATTGTAGACACCGCTATTCGTACCGGCGCTAAGGTATCTGGCCCAATTCCACTACCTACCAAAAGAAGCACTTTTACTGTGGTAAAGTCCCCACACGTTTACAAAACCGGTGGTGAAGCTTTTGAAATGAAAGTTCACAAGCGCTTGATTGATATCTTGAATGCTACCCCTAAAACCATCGAGAGTCTTCAGAACCTCTCCCTCCCTGCCGGCGTCGACGCAGAAATCAAGATGTAATTCATCACAAAAATCTGCTAAACAAATTTAGCAGATTTTTTGTGATATTTTATAATTACGTGATATAATAAAAACATAACAAATTCCTATACCTAAGTGCACTTTATTTATTTGTCATCAAGAATAAAAATCGGTACCGTAGGTGCTTGAGTGTTCTTGATGATTCTTGTAATCTAGGTGCGCTTGGGTATAGGAAGCCTACGGTGCCGATTTTTAGTTTGGCACCAAAGGCTTAAAAAAAGTGAGGTACCAATGCAAAAAATCATAAAACGCTATTTAACAGGGGGAGAGAAAATTATAGTCTTGGGGCTTGCAAGTATAGTTTTCGGAATTATATTTACTAGTTCAGCTTTCGCGGCCACCATGAATACCGACGTTAATATTCGTCCATCTATGACTTTATCCGTTTCTACTAACGACATCACACTAAATCTAAACCCTGCCACTAAACCATTTGACTCAAAAGATTTTAGCATTACTATTGGTACTAATAACCCTTCTGGTTATAACTTATACCTAAATGCAGACGATACCAACCTTGTTAATGTAGATGATAGTACCAAAATTATAGAAACTTTACCGTCTTCTACTCCGGCATCTGGTTATGACCAGTCCTCTTTCCCTGCCAACTATTGGGGGTATAGGAAGAGTAACGGTTCCACCTCATCGGGCAACTACTTTCCTTACGCCACAAATCTCTTAGTCAGTTCTGCTAGTGGCCCCTCCAATGAAATCACTACGTCTATAGGCCTTGCTTCCAAAATAGATTATCTCAAAGATAGTGGCGTCTATAAACTAAACTTCAATCTCAACGCCATACCGATTGTTACCAATTATACCATGCAAGAACTTGGCACTAATTCAACACTTGCTGCGGAGGTTTGCACTGAGAGCCCTACCGTAGTAGTAGATTCTCGTGATAATCAGACATATACTATCTCAAAACTCAAAGATGGTAATTGCTGGATGACACAAAATTTGAAAATTGGTAAATATACGGATAGTCTTACAATGACTCAGGCAGATTCTAATGTTGGTGCCAGTGGGTTTACACTAGAAAATACAACAAATGGGAAATTAACAACTACAAATTCATCTATCTCTTGCTATTATTGTCAAAGTGAGTATGGTTGTTGGTATAACTGGTACACGGCTACGGCTAGTTCGGGCGCTATTTCCATGACATCGGGAGAAGCTAGTTATAGTATTTGTCCTGCTGGTTGGAGATTACCTACTGGCGGGGCGAATGGGGAGTTTAAGGCACTCGTCGACTTATATGGTGGTTCCAATACAACCACAGCCAGTGCTGTATTAGTAGCCAATCCTAGCGTTGCTACAGAGAACATCAATGGTGTATATATGCCCGGGTTTCTTTTAAGTGGTTGGCATGAAGGGACAGAGCCTAGTGGCCAAAAACAAGGCGAGCAGGGCTATTATTGGTCCAGTAGTGCAGCTCCAATGACAAGCAACAATTTACCAGCAGCGTATTATTTGCAGTTTTCTTCAAACAACGTGTATCCAACCTATAGTCATGCTCAGTTTGTAGGACGTTCGGTTCGTTGTCTTCTCTCTGGGGTCTAACCCACAAAAAATAACTCCCACTACTTACAGCATATATCTTAATATCAAATAAATGATCTAACATAAGCATCGCGGATATCTTGATTAGAAAGAACCACATGACGGTTGGATGCTTTTACTAACGAGATGGTTGCTTGCTCTGCAAAGGAAATATATGTTATATTTGCCCCTTTTTCTTTTATAATTTGTATTGCCGGTAGCAAATCCGTATCAGAACTGAGCAGTCCAATCTTATCGCATCCATCGAGAATCACATCTCTCACCAAGTCTATTGCTAATCCTACATCTACGCCTTTTTCTTGAAATTTATAGTCGTGATAGCCGCAGTTTTTACAAGGTTCGATTTCCCGAGCCTTTAAACTACCTTTAGATACATATATCACGTTATTTTTATTGAGATAATTTTTTAATCGCCTAAGGCTATCCGAAAAACGATTAGCCTTCAAAATCATTTCGTCATTCAAGTTGGCCGGATGGTTGATGCGTTTTACGCCGTAATATTTTATAATTAAATCTTGGTTTGGAAAAAGAGGCTCAAGCATCCCTCTTATATCAAGAGACGTAATATCTTGTTTATCAGAAATTAAGTTTGCCTCTATTAAACGTTCGGCAACTTTATACAAAAAATTCTGACCATCTATATAGATAATTGTTTTCAAAAAATCTCCACGGCTTAAATGGCCCCGGCGGGAACGAATCCAAACCGGGGGGCTATATTTATATTATAACGCAAATAAGATTTTTTGGCAAGACCAAAATTAAACACAAAAAATTAAGTAAGTTAAATCATAAGAAATAATATTAGACCAACAAAAATATAAAAAAAATATAATAATATTATTAAAGAAAATATTAAAAAAAATAAACTGAGAAAACAAACTAGAAAGTATATAAATAAAAAATAATAAAGTGACACAAACATTAAATATAG
>CAZHGO010000035.1:0-7675 GCA_964532185.1 uncultured Candidatus Saccharibacteria bacterium
AATTAGTGTACGGTAGAATAGAATTAAGAGTTTAGGTTATCCGCATTTCTTCAGAAACCGGATAATTTTTATTCGGATTAACCCAAACAAAAGATTTATTTCAAATCCCATAAGCTCCCTCCTTTTCCCCCCGCAAGTTTTTAAAGTGTCAACCCCGTGCTATCTAACCTAGCACACCTTGTTTCAAAATTCAACCCCCACCCCCAACTTATACTTAAAATCTAAAACGATTAAGCTTACTAAATAATAAAAAATACCCCTAGACTTAAGTCTAGGGGCGTGTAAGCTACCATTTTAGGATATCAATATAAATTATCATGGCAAAAATCACGACTGATCGAACAACCCGAGCAGCAATCAGGTAAGTACTAGAAAAGGATTCTATGTAAGTGCAGCTATATATATTGAGCCCCCCTACAACAATCAATATTTCTACCACATATGCACATATTTCTTTCACAATTTTTTTTACATCTCTATTCATTTTTACCCTCCTATCTAGAAAAACTCACACCTTAAACAACTTTTGGCAACCAAAATGCCAAACTTACCCTTATTATATCATACCATAACAGTTTTGTCAAGATAACACCCCTATATAATAATCAAAAAAGAAATCAGGACATGCGCCTGATTTCTTTTTCACACCGATTTCTTTTGCTGGACTTTTCTTTTCCAAAGAAAAGTCCAAATGTTTACCAAACGCGAATGAGAATTTCCCCACCAAGATGGTTTTTCTTGGCATCTTTACCGGTCATCAAACCGCGCGAAGTGGAAATAATCACCATCCCACGACCAGATTTGACGGTTGGAATCTCCGTAGCCGCAGAATATACTCTACGACCTGGTTTAGAAACCTTCGTAATCTCGCTAATCTTGGCTACTGTGCCTGGTTCGTTAATTACTACGTGAAGCATTCCACGTGGCTCACCAGGAATTACATCGCAAGCAGCGAGATAACCATTTTTTACTAAAATCTCGGCTACGGCTAACTTAAGCTTAGAGGTAGGAACGAGAATTTCAGTCTTGCCTACCATTACAGCATTACGAATGCGTGAAATGAAGTCAGCGATTTGATCTGTAGATTGTAATGACATATTTTCTCCTTTCTCCTTACCAGCTACTCTTAGTTACACCAGGAATTTCGCCTTTTGAAGCTTTTTCCCGGAAATTAATACGTGACAAACCAAACTGGCGCATATAACCGCGTGGACGACCGTCCAACATATCGCGGTTTTTAAGGCGAGTTGGCGATGCGTTGCGTGGCAACTTCTGTAAACCTTCAAGGTCACCAGCCGCTTTGAGTTCTGCACGTTTAGCTTTATATTTTTCATTCATTTTGCGCCGTTTGATATCGCGGTATACTGCAGATTTCTTAGCCATTGACCGCCTCCTTTTCAAATGGCATACCAAAAGATTCTAGCAATTTATAGCTTCCTTCCTTAGAACCATTTTTAATAATAAATGTTATCTCCAAACCGTGGAGTGCCGCTGCATCTTCAAAGGTGATCTCTGGAAATACAGTTTGTTCTTTTAGACCCAAGTTGTAGTTGCCCTGCTTATCAAAAGCAGTCCTAGAAACACCGTGAAAATCACGAACGTGTGGCAAAGCTACGTTGATAAGCCTGTCCACAAATTCATACATTTTATCGTTTCTAAGAGTGGTAAGATAACCTACTGGCGCGCCCATTCCTTTACGGATTTTGAAGGTTGCAATAGATTTTTTCGCGAGTCTAGAAGTCGGTGCCTGACCAGTAATTTTCGCAAGAGTAAGTTCTACCGTTTCGGTAAATTTCTTATCTTCGCGTTTTTTACCTACACCGCAGGACACCACTACCTTAGAAAGTTCTGGCACTTGGTTGATGTTACCAAGACCCAACTCCTTCAATAACTTCGCCTTGAGCTCTGAATTATAGAGAGCTTTAAGGCGTGGTTGTGCTTTAGCTGTAGCTTTTGGTGCAGCCTTAGCAGCCGTTTTCTTTTCCGCCATTACTTAGCTCCTTTCTTTGCTTTTTTAGCATCCGTATCTGATTTTTTAAAAGCCTTCTTGTCAGTTTTGTAAACTTTTTTCACATCCGACTTCACGAACTTTGAGGCTTCCACTAATTTCAAATTAGAGAGAGCAATGCCAAGATGTACAGTTTTCTTGCCACCACGAGGATTAAATTGAGTTGGTTTCAATTTCTTCTCAATTACTTTAATACCCTCTAGCATTGCTACTTTGCTTTCGCGATCAATTTTCACGATTTTAGCCTCGGTACCCTTAAGAGAACCGGAAATTACTAAAACTTTGTCGTTAACTTTCAAACTTTTCATTATAGTACCTCCGGCGCAAGGCTAATAATTTTGTTAAACCCGAGATCGCGAAGTTCGCGAGGAATTGGCCCGAATACACGAGTACCACGTGGGGTCTTGTCTTCGTTAACCAAAACTGCTGCGTTTTCGTCAAACCGAATGGTAGAACCATCAGGGCGACGAATTGGCGCTACGGTACGTACAATCACCGCTTTTACCACAGCTTTTTTCTTCACCCCACCAGTAGGGGAAGCTTCTTTTACCGAACAAGTCACGATATCCCCCACGTGAGCATAACGTGCGCGCGTGCCACCAAGTACGCGGATTACTCCAAGCTCCTTAGCGCCACTGTTGTCGGCCACTTTTAATCTAGTTTCTTGCTGTATCATTTATTTATCCCCCCTCTCTGCCTTTTCGGCTTTTTCGGCAGCTTTAGCAGCCTTTTCAGCTTCTTTGGCTTTTTTCTCACGAGCAATTTCATCTGCTCCAACTTTTTTCTCTTCTTTTACTTCCGTAACGTTATCTTTAAGTTCCACTGTACCACGAGCCTTCTCAATTACCTTTACCAAAGTATAAGCCTTGGTAGAAGATATAGGACGGCAAGAGGCAATCTCTACTCTGTCACCCTTATGGGCTTCATTTTTCTCGTCGTGAGCAGTATATTTACGAGTTTTCGTGTATTGCTTACGATAAAGTGGATGAGTTTCCCGAGAAACGATCGAGACGGTAATGGTCTTATCACGCTTATCGGAAGTTACGGTTCCTACTAATGTGTGTGCCATCTTAGAACTCCTCTTTCTTAATTATTTTACATTTCACTGGCAATTTGTGTGAAGCAAGTCTAAGAGCTTCATGTGCCTGTTCGTCGGTCACGTCGGCAATTTCAAACATCACCGTACCCGCTTTGACCTTTGCTACAAAGAATTGTGGTTCGCCTTTACCGGAACCCATTTTTACATCCAAAGGTTTCTTGGTTACAGGTGTGTGTGGGAAAATTCTAATCCAAACTTTACCACCACGCTTAACGTAACGGTTAATTGCCTGACGAGCTGCCTCAATTTGGCGAGAGGTAATGCGCTCGTTATCAAGTGACATCAAACCGTAGTCACCAAAAGCTACAGTGTTACAACGAGTAGCAATACCCTCGTTTTTGCCTTTTTTCACCTTACGGTGAGCAGTTTTCTTAGGTAGTAAAATAGCCATAATTATTTCTCCCCCTTATAAATCCAGACCTTTACGCCCACAATACCGGCGATAGTTGGCGCATGATGACAGTAAAAATCAATATCTGCCCTCAAAGTATGTAGAGGCACTGAACCTTCAATAAATTTCTCTCTACGGCTCATTTCAGCACCATTAAGACGGCCTGCCACCTCAATACGCACACCTTTAGCACCAGCATTCATGGTGGAAGACAGCGCCATCTTGACAGCACGACGGAAATTCATCCGTTTGCCAAGCTGGAAACCAATGTTCTCTGCTACAAGTTTAGCATTGAGCTCTGGTTTTTTCACTTCTTCTACGTTGATCCTGATTGGACCTTCAACAATTTTTTCCAAAATCTTCTTGAGTTCATTGATACCTGCACCTTGTTTACCGATCACCGCACCTGCCTTAGCAGTCAAAATAGTGATAGTGGTAAGATTAGCGGAGCGTTCAATGTTGATTCGAGCAATTGTAGGACGAGTTTTGAATCTGTCCTCAATGGTTTTGCGAATCTTGTCGTCTTCTACAAGCCAACGACGAAAGTCTGATTTTCTAGTAAACCACTTAGAAGACCAGTCTTTGCTGACCTGGAGACGGTAAGAGATGGGATTAACCTTCTGACCCATATTACTTTTTCTCCTTCTTAGCCTCTGGCTTCTTAGCTTCCGGCTTTTTTACTTTCTCTTCGCCGGCGACCTCGACGAATATATTACTTGAAATCTTCTCAAATGGAAGAGCGCGACCTCTAGATGCTGGCATGTAGCGACGCATCCTGGCTCCACTAGTTACCACAATTCTAGCGATTCTAATCGACTTTGGGTCAATCGAAGTTTTAGAATTGTTAAGTAAATTAGCATTGGCAGATTCAATCGCTTTTTTAACAGCAGTAGCAGCTTTTCTAGGGGTATTTTCTAGAATTACAATCGCATCCGATACGTAGCGATCTCTCACGAGTGAAGCTACGATATTGGTCTTTCTAGGTTGAATATCAATCCCCTTCTCATATGCATGTGCAAATACAGTAGCCATAATTAGTTACCTCCCTTTGCAGCTGCTGCCTCAGCAGCTTTTTTGCCACCATGGCGTTTAAATTTACGAGTCGGCGCAAATTCACCTAATTTATGACCAACCATATTTTCTGAGATAAATACTGGGACGTGAACTTTACCGTTATGAACAGCGATAGTTCTACCTACCATTTCTGGAGAAATCGTAGATTGACGTGCCCAAGTCTTAATCACAGTGCGATCATCTTGGGAAAGTGCGGCGATCTTCTTCGCGAGTTTGTAGTCCACAAATGGACCTTTCTTCATACTCCTAGACATTATTTCCTCTTTCCTTCGTGGCGACTGCGCACGATCATTTTATTAGTTTTCTTATTGTGACGAGTTCTGTAACCTAACGTCAACTGACCCCAAGGGGTTCTTGGTGCCTTACCGGTACCGTGACGACCACCGTCACCACCACCGTGTGGGTGATCAGTTGCGTTCATTACCACGCCTCTTACAGTCGGGCGAATCCCCTTGCGACGTTTCCTACCAGCTGCTCCAATCTTTATATTCTGATGTTGAAGATTAGATACAGTACCGATTGAAGCCTCACAGGTCTCCAAAACTTTGCGCACTTCACCAGATGGCATCTTAAGAGTGGCATAGCCATCTTCTTTGGCCATTAGTTGTGCCTGTGCCCCAGCAGCACGCACCATTTGTGCACCACGACCAGGGGCAAGCTCAATTGCATAAACAAAAGTACCAACTGGGATATTAGCAAGTGGCATCCGGTTGGATTCTTCCACTTCCACCTCAGCACCAGTCTTAAAGGTAGAACCCTTTATCATCTTGGTGTCAGCGAGAACATAGTAAAATACCCCATTTTGGTCTTTTACTCTAGCAATCCGCGCCGAACGGTTTGGATCGTATTCGATCTCTTCTACAGTGAGTGTTAAATCTTTTGGTAAATTATAAGTCATCAAACGATAGTGTCTTTTGACTCCACCACCACGGTGACGCACGGTAATGCGACCCTGGTTGTTCTTGCCGGCCTGTTGCTTTTTGGCTTTCACAAGAGATTTAAGAGGTTTTTTGGTCGTAATTTGATCATAATCCTCAGTAGTCTTTTGCCTTTGGGCCGGAGTCATTGGGCGATATGCTTTAATACTCATTACTTCTTCTCCTTACCTGCATTCTTGTCTGCCTTTTTATCCTTTTTGGAAGCTTTGGCATCCTTTGCGCTGGTTTTTACATCTTCTTGCTCTTCAAATACCTTAATCGAATTACCTTCTTTCAAAGTGACATAAGCAAATTTCTTATCTTGACGATGAGTAATCCCAGGGTAAGCATGCTTGCCCTTAGAATACTTGGTTTTCTTACCCTTACGAGTCAAAACTCTTACATCTGTCACAGTCACGTTAAACTCATCTTCTACCATCTTAGCAACCTGTTGCTTAGAAGCAGATTTATCAACCGGGAAAACATAGGTTCTCTTGGCGATTTCTCTGTAAGTTTTTTCGGTAGCGCGTGGCTCAAGGAGATTGAGTTTTACTACTGCATTTTTCTTATCAGCCATTATTTATCTCCTTTCAACCAAGCTACGGTAGCTTTTAGCCCTTCTGGATCAAATACAATCGCATCGGCATTCATAATGTCAAACACATTAAGGTAACTTGCGCGTACCAATTTGAGATTAGAAATGTTGTTGGTAGATCTCAAGATTTCTGGAGTCTTTTCAGCTACTACAGCTAGTACGTTTTTACCTTCAAGCTTCAAATCTTTCAAAGCTTTAGCTGCGTCTTTGGTTTTACCAGTGAGCTTTACTGGGGTCTCCAAAGCAATTACTGCTTTATTGGCATTTTTGATAGATAAAGCCTGAGCGACTGCCTGACGTTTAGCTTGCTTAGAAATCTTCTTGGTGAAGTTTTCTTCGCCAGTGCGACCAAAGGCCACACCACCATGACGCCAAATTGGGTTACGCGTAGAACCAAAACGTGCTCTGCCAGTACCTTTTTGCTTCCATGGCTTCTTGCCACCACCTCTCACTTCGCCACGCTTCAAAGTTTTGGCGTGAGAACTTCTGGAATTTGCAAGATAGGCATCATAAGCTAATTTTACTAATTCGTAATTTTCGACCTTTAGACCGAAGATATCTTTATCTAGTGTAGCCATACTACTCCTTTCTTCGGACCAGGCACTGCGCCCTTGAGGCCGATCAAATTGTTAGCTGCATCAATATAGGCAACTTCCAAATTCTTGACGGTCACTTGTTCGTGGCCCATTCTACCTGGCATTTTCTTACCTTTAAATACTTTTTGCGGATACATTGAGCCGATAGAGCCAACTCTTCTGATGTTACCCTTAAAACCGTGGGTATTTCTAGATTCGTTGAAGTTCCAGCGCTTCACCGTACCAGCATAGCCTTTACCCTTAGAGATACCGGTAGCAGCTACCTTATCACCAAGGTTAAAGTTTTCTACGGTGATTGTATCACCGAGTTTCATCCCTTCTGGGATTTCGTCTACCCGAAACTCTTTAAGAGTCTTTGGGGAGACATTTTCACCGGCCTTTTTAACGTGGCCAGCTACCGACTTGCTCAGATTCTTACCCTGACCGTAGCCCACTTGCACAGCATTATAACCATCGTTTTCGACAGTCTTTATCTGAGTCACTGTGCACGGACCGGCTTGAAGAATAGTGACTGGAGTCACGATTCCGTCATCACCGATAATCTGGGTCATACCAATTTTGGTGCCGAGAATGACTTGCATCATCTACCTTTCCTTTAAATTTTATAACACTCTTAAAACTAGATTTACGAGCCGGTTTCCTAGTAGAGTGTTTAGTAAACTAGGACCTGTCCCCATATCTAGTTATTAATGCAATTCTATCACACTTTTTATCTTTTGTAAAGATTTTAAATGGAGAATTTTTGAGCATTTGATAAGCCCAAGAAGATTTTGAGAATTTTAGAAAATTTTATCATCGTGGCCCCCATCCGGCGCAAGATGAAAAATTTTCGTTAAAAAATTCGAAAAATCTTCCTGGCGCGAAATCAACCGCGAAAAAATTCTCTATTTAAAATCTAAATATGCATCGATAAAATCATCAATTTTTCCGTCAAGAACGCCATCTGTATCCGTAGTTTCAAAACCTGTCCTGGTGTCTTTTACCAGTCTATAAGG
>CAZHGO010000036.1:0-7596 GCA_964532185.1 uncultured Candidatus Saccharibacteria bacterium
TCTAATTCGCGACCAACAGAGAGAATCTTCTCGGTGAGGGCATCTTTATATTCTGCCACTACATTCTCTGGGACATCGAGATAGAGTTCGTGATTGGCAAGAGCCAATCTGAGGCCTCTTGGAGCGCCATCCAGAGGATTGATGTCTGGTACCCTGGTTAATGCCTTGATTAAGAGTAAATTATCCTCCACAAGACTGTCTTTGTCGTATAGTAATGGGTATTTTTGGCTGTTATTGGTGCCTGGAAGGGCCTGCAAGGTGGTTCTCACCTCAGACACTATAGTTCTTATGCTTTCAAACTGCTCGGCCGTTATCGGGTCAAATTTGAGCTTTTCTGGCCATTTCTTTGTGATGATAAAGTCTTTGGTCCAGCTTAGATTCTGCCAAATGGCCTCGGTGAGGAATGGAGCAAAGGGGTGAAGAGCAATCAAAAGGTGCTCCAAAGTGACTTTTAACAGAGGTACATTACGGTAGATTTTTTGACTTTCTAGGAACCAGTCGGCATATTTGTCCCAAATGGTCTGATATAAGGTTTCGACGGCTTCGGCGAAACGATAATCTTTCATGTCTTGCTCAATCTGTTTGATGCACTCGTTGATCTCACGGCAAATCCAGTCTTCGCCCATGGAGTCCGTAGAATATGAATCTGAAGTAAAGTTTTGCAACGTCCTCGGCGCGCAATCGTCAAAATCACAACACTCAGTCGAATCCTCACCAAAATTACCAGTTTTGGATTCGGATTCGTGAGTATTGTAATTTTGACTGTTGGCGCCTGTGGATTGTTGCAAAACTTCACTTTTAGATTCATTCTCATCTTCATCTACGATGCTCTGGATGAGGCGGGAGATGTTCCAGAGTTTGTTGCAGAGGTTGCGGCCGGCGATGACACTATTTTCAGAGAAGGCTTGATTCATGCCGGCAGAACGACCCCTTAAAATACCAAGCCTAAAGGCATCGGAGCCATATTTGGTGACTAAGTCCATTGGATTTATCACGTTACCCTTGGATTTACTCATTTTTTGACCGTGTTCATCCAGGACTAAACCATGGAGATACACCTCTTTGAACGGCACTTCGCCAGTAACATAAAGGCCCATCATAATCATGCGGGCGACCCAAGCAAAGAGAATATCAGCCCCGGTTTCCATGACATTCAAAGGATAATATGGGGTAGGATTTTCTTCGGACCAGTCGGTACAAACGATTGGCCAATGAGAAGACGAGAACCAAGTGTCGAAAGTATCTTCGTCTCTCACATAGGTGACGCCGGATTTTTCTATCTCTTGTAAATTGGTGCGGCGGTCAAAAATCCAATCTGGCTCATCGGTGGCTTCTTCGGTGACTTTTCTAAACATTGGGATAGCAATACCCCAAGGAATTTGGCGAGAAATGTTCCAATCTTTGAGATTTTTCAGATAGTTGATAAGCACACGCTTTTTGCTCTCGGGGTGGAATTTGATTTCATCGTTTTCGAGATGTTCAATGGCAACACGGGCTAGTTTTTCGACATCAATGAACCACTGCTCTTTGAGCATTGGCTCCAAAACCGTGCCACATTTGTAGCAGTGAGCCACAGAGTGAACAATCTTCTTTTCACCTCTTAAAATGCCTTGGTCTTTTAAGTCTTTTAGAACCTGTTTTCGGCATTCTTCGGTGGTAAGGCCTTCGTATCTTTCTGGCACATTAATCATGTGGCCGTCTTCGGAAATTACCTGAAGTCTCTCAAGATTGTGGCGCTCGCCTACTTCAAAATCGTCAAAATCGTGAGCAGGGGTAATCTTAACTGCACCGGTACCATATTCGGGGTCGGCGTGTTCGTCGGCAATTATGGGGATAGTTCTGTCTGTAAGTGGCAAATAAACTTCGTGCCCAACCAAATCTTTATATCGTGGATCTTCAGGATTGACTGCAACTGCCATATCCCCGAATAATGTTTCTGGCCTAGTAGTAGATACTATTAATTCTCGGGCCGCGTCCGGTCGGCCCGTCGCCACGGGCGACCGGCGCTTGTCCTCGCGCTGCCGCGCTCCGGATTCCCTCGAATCAACAGTATCTACTACTTCGTAAGCAATGTCCCAGAGAGTGCCCTTTTCGTCTTTGTGCTCTACCTCGATATCGGCAAAGGCAGTTTGGTGCTTAGGGCAGAAATTGACGAGCTTTTCGCCTCGGTAAATAAACCCATCATTCCACATTTTTTCAAAGGTGGTATAAACGCGATCAATTACGTTTTCATCTAAGGTGAAAGTAAGATCATCCCAAGAACAGGAAGCGCCAAGAGCCCTCAGTTGCAACTCCATGTTGCCACGCTGCATCTGGACGAAGTCCCAAACCCTCGCGTAGAGTTCGTCCCTGGAATATTCAAAACGGGTATGGCCGGCTTTTTCGAGAGCCTTTTCGTAAACCACCCAAGTTTCGAAACCGGCGTGGTCGGCACCAGGGATGTACCAAGTGGAATCTTGTCTCAAGCGATGATAGCGAATCAGGGAATCTTCCAAAGCCACGGTGAGGCCATGACCGATGTGAAGGTTGCCGTTGGCGTTGGGGGGTGGCATGACGATAGAATAATACCTGCCATTTTCTTCGAATCGGTCGTCGGTGCCATCGCTGTTGTTGTCTATCGGCACGGTAGGGACGGATGGTTTAAAAACGCCGGCGGCTTCCCAAGCGGCATAAATATCGGATTCATATTGATTAGGTTCGTAACTTGATGCAAATTTCATAATTATTACAATTATACCACTTTTTAAGGGAATGAAAAAGCCCCTTATCAGGGGCTTTGGTTGGTGAGGATGTTTAATGTGGCTGCCACCATTCGAAGAATGGGCGGTTGATGGAATGAAGCCCACAGGCAATAAATCCGGTGGCAATTTGGACCAATCTCTGATCAAAATTACAATCGTTTATTAAATGACGCAGGTGGTTGCCAACAATGTCTACGAATTTATAAGAATCGATTTCGCGCGCTAAGGCCCAATCATTCGAGGAATAAAACTTCTTATTATTTAGCTGAAAACCTTGGCCTTCCATTTTAATAAGTTTAGCCAAAAAATCTAGTTTATCGGCTAGCCTAATACTCTGGCCGAGAAAAGTGTTGGCTTCATCAAATTGCTGATGGATATCTTTACAATCCTGGCACGTTCTTTCGTCTAAATTGCTATAGTGGCTGACTACTGCATCCCACTCTGGGCCTTTCTTATCTTCGTGCTCCTCTCTGCCATCATCACAGATATCACCAACGACAAGCTCGCCAATATCGTGATTTAGAGCAACTTTTAGGGCTATATACTTATCTACGCCTTCATAATATGCCGGCCATAAATCCATCATATCTGAAAAAAGCATAGCGACTCGACCAGAGTGGATAAGCGTAGATTCAGAATGATATCGCTGAAGCATTTCTTCGATTCCTTTTTTATAGCCATAAGCTTTGATTTTGAGAAAACCTTGCCTCATCACGCTGTCTAGATTGTCGTATTTATTCCAGTTATCCCATAAAATTTGTGTCGTACTCAAAAAACATCACCTCACTTTTAATATACTCCCACCAACTTGTTTTGATTATACCATATTCTTACCTGAATTGGAATCTAAGATGCGCAGCTTGACTTTTTTGTGCAAGTGTGATAAAATTAGGAGATAATGTTGGTGAGGTGAGAGCCCTCGTAGTATATTAAGAAGGAGGTCGTAAAGATGAACGACGACAGAGTATTCAGTAAGTTTGATAATAAGTGCGGAGAGGCCGACTGTGATAATCTAGAAGTGCCAGTAGAGTGGCGCTATGATAAGGCCACTGGGAAATTGCACATGCTTTTTAATAAGGATGGGGCAACTCGTCTAATTTGCTCTAGTGCAATGCTTGGTAGGGATAAAGGCTCTTATAGAATTGCTACATTAGCGTCATCACAGGAAGTTTTATTATGGCATAGCAATTATAGCAAGAAGCTGAATGCTACCTTAAAACCCGCGTGACAACTGAATACCGACCTCATAAACGCCCCTGACATAGGGGCGTTTTTCGTGGATTTTATTTTATTGTTAGCTTTTGTTGAACTTCTTGAAATTCTTTCTCAGTGGGCTCAAGAGTTTTGCCATACTGCCAATTTTCGTCTAGCGGCATCAGATGAACGTGGGCGTGAGGGACGTCGGTGCCAACCACTTTCCAGAGAATGCGAGAACCGAGAATTTTTTCCATATGCTTGGAAAGTTTTTTGACGGTTTTCATTAGAGCTTCGTAATCCTCATCTTCTAGTTCGTAGATTTTATCAACTTCTTTTTTGGGAATTACAAGGGTGTGACCCATAGTTTCTGGGTGGATATCGAGAAAAGCAAAGGTCTTGTCGTCTTCGTAAATTTTGTAGGCTGGGATTTCGCCTGCGATGATTTTAGAGAAAATACTACTCATGTTTTGACTCCTTTTTGGTAAGTTTTTTAACTAGGATAAAGTAAATGCCGGCAAAAATCAGGGAGAAAATGATGCCACCGATGCAATCTGATACCCAATGTTTGTTGGCGAGGACGCGGCCAACCGGAACAAGAACGATAAAGGCGAGCATAATGACGTCTAAGAGGGCGATGATGGATTTTTGCTTGATGTAATAGGGGAGAGCGATGGCGGTACAAAGGAAAAAAGTGGTGGTGATTAGGGTATGAGTAGAAGGGAAGCTAGCTTCGCCGGAGCCATCTGGGCGAGTGTTTAAAACGAAAATGTAATCAAAAACGACATAAGTGATGGCGACCAAAGCGTATGGTACAATCAGCGCGAGGAGAGGTTTGTCGACTTTTTTGAAAGATTTGCGCTTATACCACTGGTTAACGCCCATCACGAAAAAGATGATAGCGGTGGCGATGGCCGTGGCGACCATAATGTCTGTTGCTTTGTCCCAATTCATATCCCTATTATAGCACAAAACTATTTGCTTGGTTTTTGCTTGTCATCCTGCTCAGCATCAAATAGTATTTCTTTAAATTTTCTCTCTTTGATTTTTTTGAATAAATGCATCGTTTTGATGGCGGCAAATAGGTTTGGCAACCCCGTGTAAATGAAGATAATGCCCCATACCATCATGGAAACATCTGGGAGTACTAGAAGTACCAGCCCAAGAATAATAGACGCTGTGTTGGCGATAATAAACAAGACTGAGTGCTTGCTGGCTTTGCTTAAGATGTTTCTAAGTGGCGAGACTAATTTTTCTTTTTGCTCTTCTAGACCCTGATTGATATTGTTGTCAACCTCTTTAAACTTTTCTTCCTGTTGCTGCCGCTTTTTGTTCTTGGGTTTACGACCAAAAAGTTTGTGATATTTCTTGGAAATAGCATCGGTGTATTTTGATAATTTGTCACTAAAGTTTAGGGCGTTTGCTATATTGACGAGGCCGTTATAGATAATAAATAGCGCTAATAGTAGCTGCATATAGCCCGCGATGAAATCAGGGTAAAAATAGAAAATTGCGCCCAATATAATGATGATGATCGAGGTAATAATTGTTTTGAGATCCTTGGTTTTAGCGGAAAGGTTGGTGATAAATACTGAAAAAGCGGCTAGTAATATAAGTAAGATGATATTTTTGGCCATCTCTGACAAGGTGGTATCTGGGTTAAGGATAAAGGTGATACCGTCCACAATAAGAAAAAATGCGATAATCAATCGATTTCGCATGATAATCTCGACTTTGCTTGAAACGCCTTCTACTTTTTTTACTGTATTGTCAAAATTAAGTTTTTTGGACATGATGTCTCTATTTTATGAATTATGGTATGCCCGACAGGATTCGAACCTACGACCTTTTGCTCCGCAAGCAAACGCTCTATCCAGCTGAGCTACGGGCACACATGGTGTGGATGTTATATAAATATGACATCCACCTAGAAATTAAATGAGCATCACCTTAGAGGTGACGCTATTATTATACCATATTCTTTTATTTTTTACGAGATTTTTTCAGATGTTTGAAGAAATTGCGATGAGCTTTGAAGCCATATTTGCCGGTGATGGGGTCTTTGAAAATAGGGGCTTTTAGGGGAAGCAAGGTAAGGGTCATATAAGCACCAAAGAAGCAAAATACCCCTAGTGCTGAGAGGTAGATAATTGGGTGGGGGAAAGCCTCAAGATTGACGATGCCGTAAAAGGCAAACTGGGAGAGAATGATAGCAACTAAAAAGGTGGCGATGTCTATTAAAAGAATTGGCTTTTTAGATAATCTGGTGTAGGAGTAAAAGACAAAGGGAATGAAAAAGGTGATAATAAGGAGGCTCGCCAACTTGGCGGTGAAATAATTGGGGTTTTCGCCATAAATATAGCCGTCTACTAGCCCCCAGAGCAAAGTTGGGGTGATGGCAATTTTGATGTGTTCCCAGGTAGATTCATTGATAGCGACAAAAATGCCAAGAGCCCTTGGGCCATTTGAAATGTCGTAAAGGAAATGAGCAAGGCAGCCAATCGAGAAAATCACAACGATGCTAATCCAAGTAAAGAGAATTGAGTCCATATTCTATCTCTTAAGCTTCGGTGTGGAGCTTGGCAAACTTCTTGGATTTTTTGTCTAGCTCGGCAAAATCGCTTTCGGATATTTTTTCTTCTTTACCGGAGTTAATGAAGTTTCTAAGGACACCGACCAAGATAAACGGACGGACAAAAGTGGAGTGGAGAATGGACCAGAAGATGATGCCTGAAATGGCAGAGCAGGCAAGATTGAGAGTAAGCACACTCTGAAAAACTTCTGGGACAGCTTCGCCATTCTCGGTAAAGAGCTGGGCGATTTCACCCTGCAGGGCACTCATAGCATCTGGGAAGGCTTGGAGAATAAGATAGGTCAAGCCAAAGAAGATGCCGCCAATTACGAGGAAGGAAATAAGGCTGATGCCAAAGATGCGGCCGAGGTTTTTGAGTAAAGTTTTACCGTGTTTAAAGAAGATGGCAGCGCCTTCTAGAGTAGCCTTGGTGGCTTTTTCGTCTTTTCTGTAAAAGACCCAGCCAAGACAACAATCGCAAAGATAGGCGATGATAGTATTGATGACAGCAGAGATAGTGCTACCAATAGAACCACCAGCATCACCTCCGACGGCTTGACCAACTGCAGTAATGCCCGTACCAATCTGGTTAAAAATACCCTTGATGGCGCCGGTCACAAAGTAATAAGCAGCGACGGTGGCAAAGCGCTCTTTGACGATTTTTTTACCTTCTTTGATGGTGTCTTCTGGGAGTTTGCCCTCTGTAACACCCTTAGTCATCATGGCGATTTGTCCGGCTTTGTAGGTGTAGCCGACAAAATGCAAGATCAGCCAAGCAGCAATACCCCCAAGTACGGCACCGATAGCAAGACCGGCTAGACCATAGTTGGTGGCTTTGTCTGCGACCACAAAACCAGCTGCAGCTAGCCCAAAGAAAGCCACGCAAGCTAGAAAATCCCAAAGCACACGCCAAAGGGAAAAACCGATGGTTTTTTTGTAAATTGATTTGTTGTCCATTTTTTGCTCCGCTTAATTAATTTGATTATAGCATACTTTTGATGTTGGTGGAAAAATAGGGGGGATTGTGATAAAATAAGAGACGGAAGCGTGGCCGAGTGGTTGAAGGCGCACGACTCGAAATCGTGTGGG
>CAZHGO010000037.1:0-7193 GCA_964532185.1 uncultured Candidatus Saccharibacteria bacterium
TATGCTAGTAGCAAACTCAAAATTACTTACTCTCCCTATTTTAAGCGTGCAAGATTCAGGCAAAATTGGTACAATCTCTAACACAATTGTAGATCCAGATAATCTCAAAATTGTTGCTTTTCGAGTACGCGGCGCCACCAATGCCGAAGGTGGTAATGTTTTGGACGCCCAGTCTATCCGCGAATATTCCAACATAGGCCTAGTTATAGATTCGTCAGACGAGCTCATCTCCGATCACGATGTCGTCAAAATCGGCAAAGTCATCGACCTTAATTTTAGCCTTCTTGGCCTCAAAGTCGAGACCAAAAAAGGCAGTAAACTCGGCAAGGTCCTAGATTTCACTGTCACCGAAGATAATTTCAGCGTTCAGCAAATCATCGTCAAACGTCCCACTATCAAAAGCTTCCTAGATTCCGAGCTCACTATTCCCCGCTCCGAAATCGTGGAAATCACCGATTACAAAATCATCGTAAGGGACGAAGAAAAAGTCATCAAAGAGCGCGCTCTAAACGAAGATTTTATCCCTAATTTTGTCAATCCGTTTCGGAAGACTCAAGAACAAGCTCCCGCACCAAATCATATGGAAAACCCTGCCTCACAAGATAAGCAGTAAGTTTTTCGTCATCGTATTTTGCTCGTTTTTTCAAAATCACTTTTTTGATTTCTTCCTCTTCGCTTCTAGGCGACTCCACCAAAACTTGCTTAATAGTCTCCTCAGAAACTCCTTTCTTCAAAAGTTCCATTTCAAGCCTTCTTAAAGAAATTCCTTTTTTCACAAATCGATTCTCCACATAATATTCCGCAAACCTAAAATCGTCCAAATAATTTTTATCTTTTAATTTTTCAATTATTCTATTGATGTAATTTTTGTCCAACTTTTTTTCGTATATTTTTTTATACAGATAATCGTAAGCCTCTCTTTCAGACCGCGGTCGCACTAATACCCATTCCAAAGTCCTCTGATACAATTTTCCAAATTCCGAAGCTTTCTTAAACTCCGCCAAATCAGCAGCCGAAACCACCATCCCCACTTTAATTTTCAAATCCACTATTTGCGAAATGTCCAAAGAAAAGGAAAATTTGTCATTCACAAACACATTCACCCGGTCGGGATTTTTCAAACCCTGCTTCAAAGCTGTAATTTTATAAGTATCCACGCGATTCAAACCAAACTTTGAGTGCTTCAAAGGTTAAATTATCTTTTTTCAAACTTGGTTTAGCATATTTCTCCCGAAAATCCGCAGTCAAATCAAATGGCACCCATCTCACTTCTTCTACTTCTTTATCATCAAAGTGAAATTCCTCCGAGCGCTCAGTCCAATCTACCACATATACCCACGCAAACCGATTTTTGTTAAAACCCCGCATTGTCACAAAACCAAGGTCACGCGCATCAATCTCCGCCCCAATTTCTTCTCGTGCCTCCCTTACCGCTGCCTCCACCAAAGATTCACCTAGATTAATGTGGCCTCCTGCCGAAATATCATAATACCCCGGGAACCTAGAAACTCCGCTAGAACGTTTTTGCCACAAAAGTTCCAGCACTCCCTCAGAATTTTTACGAAACACAAACACCACCGCCACCCCTACAATCTCCGTATCGTCACCTTCCGGATTATCTCGTGCCGATTCCCACCCAACACCTTCTATCGGCTCACCATTCGGATAATAAAGTTGCCACATTTCATCTGTATGCATAAATCCTCCAAAATCTAAATCCCTAATTTTTCACGTACCTGTGCCTCAATCTCAGCCATCAGCTCTGGTTTTTCAGCAAACAACCTCTTCACCGCTTCACGTCCTTGGCCCAAAGTTTCACCTTTGTATTTAATAAAGGCTCCAGCTTTTTCCAAAACTCCATGTTCCACACCAAGATCCAAAACATCACCGGTCTTAGAAATCCCTTCGTTATACATAATATCAAATTCCGCCGTCCTAAATGGCGCTGCAATTTTATTCTTCACGACTTTAATTTTAGTCCGATTACCAGTTACTTTATCCCCCTCCTTGATCTGACCAATCCGGCGGATATCTACTCTAACCGAAGCATAGAATTTGAGTGCATTACCACCGGTAGTCGTCTCCGGGTTACCAAACATCACACCAATCTTCATCCGAATCTGGTTAATAAATATCACTGTAGCCCGTGATTTCGAGATAATACCGGTTAATTTTCGCATCGCTTGCGACATTAGTCTAGCCTGAAGCCCCATCTGTGCATCACCCATATCACCGTCAATTTCTGCCTGTGGCACCAATGCCGCCACCGAATCCACTACAATAAGATCCACCGCATTAGAGCGAACCAGTGTCTCACAAATCTCCAGTGCCTGTTCCCCATTATCCGGCTGCGAAATCAAAAGATTCCCCGTATCTACCCCAATTTTCTTGGCATAAGCCGGGTCCAAAGCATGCTCTGCATCAATAAATGCCGCCTGCCCACCTTGCTTTTGAATCTCCGCAATCGCATGAAGCGCCAATGTGGTTTTACCAGAAGATTCAGGCCCATAAATTTCAATAATTCTGCCCTTTGGCCAACCGCCACCCAGTGCCAAATCCAGAGACAAAGACCCAGATGGCAAAAGTTGCACATCCATCTTTGGCGTCTCACCCAATTTCATAATTGACCCATCACCAAATTGCTTGGTAATCTGGGCAATCGCCAGTTTCAACGCCTCACTCTTGCCGTCATTACCAGTATTTTTATTTTCCGCACCCGCAGACTTCTCTTTTTTCGCCATATTTTTCTCCACTTTATAGTTAATATTATTGTAGCATAACTAGACAGTATTGACAATTAAAACCATCTAGCTTATACTTAAATAGGAAATAGGCGTTGACATTCACACTTGTGTATGGTAGGATTAAATTAAGGTTGGTTATCTCTGCTTGTTCTTAGCAGGGATAATTTTTAGCTTAATAGTCACTTTCATTTCTTTCAGTTCTATTTGCATACAACCCTCCTTTCTCCTCCCACGTTTATTTTAAACTTCGCCCGCACCTATTTCCTGCCACCCCTTGTAGCACATTCAAAATCAAAAATCAACCCCCCACCCCAAAATCCCCCAAAATCTCAAACCGCCTAGGCTTAAATCCTAAAACACTTAAGCCATAATCATCTCGCATATGTTATAATATAATTCAAAAAGGACTAAAAATGACCGAAAAGTTACTTACCAACAATCAAGAAAACCTCGGAGAAGAATGGAATATCTTAACCGCCGAAAATACACCAGAAAAACACGACAATTCAGAAGAAATCACCAAATCATTCAATATTTTATGTGACAATCTAGAAATAGAACCTACAGAATCTAATATCAAAGCCCTCAATGATATATTAATTGCCGAAAACAATCGCCAAAAACTTTTTGAACAAAGCAAATCCGTGTCAAAGTGGGTCAACGAGTCCATATCAAAACTATCAAATCTAGAAAATCCTCTAGCAAACTCCAGCCAAAGCAATATAGCAAAATTTATCAAACGTAAATCCCTAAAAAACACCGTAGCCAAAACAAAAAAACAA
The DNA here is from genome assembly GCA_964532185.1 of uncultured Candidatus Saccharibacteria bacterium. Classification (GTDB taxonomy): domain Bacteria; phylum Patescibacteriota; class Saccharimonadia; order Saccharimonadales; family Saccharimonadaceae; genus Nanosyncoccus. The sequence continues at coordinate 3,527 of CAZHGO010000037.1, forward strand.
ATAGACAAATTGTTGTACGATGAATGGAATTACAAAGCCGACGCCGAACGCATCCGCAAATCACAAACTGATATCATTGGCCAGACTTTATTCCCCGACGAACTCGATGTTTTTATAGATAACGATACCAATAACCCAATTTATCATATAGAGTTAGAAACTATGCGCCGCAAAATTCTTGCAGAGCCAGAAGTAGAAAAATTAGGCAAATTAAGCAAAGCATACAGTAATTCTTATCAATCGTATAATGAGCCATCCATACACGACGTTAGATTTCCCACTTTCGAAGAATATCGAAGTGAAAAAATAGATAAGCTAGAAAGACGAAATACGATTCTCACCAAAACCGCATAAGTAAAAATATTCCCCGTATATGCTATAATATAACCATGAAATCCTACCAAAACATTTTTATTTCTAGTCTTACCACTATGCGCATTGGCGGCATCGCCAAACATGTTCTCGAAATCGAAAACGATCAAGATATCCCAGAAGCCTACGCTTTTGCCAGTGCCTATTGGTATCCCACCTACATCATCAGTGGCGGCGCCAACACCATCGGCCGAGACGAAGGCTTAGACGGTGTCATTTTACTAAACCGCCTTCGTGGTTTTAATGACAACAATGGCGAGCTCACCATCGCCGCCGGCGAAAACTGGGACAACATCGTAGATTACGCCTGTGAAAAAGGCTACACCGGCATCGAAGCTCTCTCCCGCATCCCTGGGCTCATGGGTGCAGCGCCCGCTCAAAACATCGGTGCCTACGGCCAAGATATTTCCGGCGTCCTAAAATCCGCCACCGCTTTTGACACCGCCACCAACAAATTCATCACTCTCGAGAAAAAAGATTTTCAATTCGCCTACAGAAAAAGCATCATGAACACCACCATGCAAGGCCGCTTCTTCATCACTTCCGTCACACTACAATTAAAACCAGGCCAAATGCAGCGCCCATTTTACAACTCCATGGAAAAATACATCGAAGATTACGGTTGCACCGATTTTTCACCTAAAGGCATTCGCGAAATCGTCACCGCCATCAGAAAAGACAAACTTCCCGATCCCAAAGAAAAGGCCAGCTCCGGCTCATTTTTCAAAAATGTCTATTTAGACCATATTCAGGCCGAAAAAGCCGAAGAAAAAGGCTACCCCGTCCGTCGCGGCAAAGATGGCAACAAAATCAATTCCGCCTGGTTTATCGAACAATGCGGCTTCAAAGGCCAATTACTATATGGCATGCGCGTCAACCCCAAAGCACCCTTAGTCTTGATTAACGAATCCGCCGGCACTTATGCCAATCTCGCCCGTGCTCGCGGTATGATTACCAGCACCGTTTACGACAAATTCGGCTACTGGCTCGAACAAGAGCCCATCGAAATCATCAACACCAAAAATCGCGGAGCCAGATTATGATTAAGGGTCCAAAAATTTTAGACGGACGGGAACTAGCCGGTTTTATTAAAGAACGTCAGGCTCACGAAGTTGCTGGAATGTCTAAGAAACCGACATTATTAATCATCCGCGATTCTAACAATCCCGTCATCACCAAATATGTCAATCTTAAAATCAAATATGGCGAGGATATCGGCGCCAAAGTGATAGATTACAAAGCCCAAGATTCCGCAGATATCGCTGCCAAAATCACCGAGGCTAACAAAAATCCAGAAATTAACGGCATCATTCTCCAGCTCCCAATTTTAGAAAAAGACAAAACCGACGAACTCACCAATCTTATTACACCTGCAAAAGACGTAGATGGTTTAGGACAAAACGGCAATTACGATTCCGCCACCGCCACCGCCATTTTGTGGCTCCTCGCCGGTTATGATATCAATTTAAATACCAAAAAAATCGCCATTGTTGGTCGTGGCAAACTCGTCGGCGCTCCGCTTTACAAAATTTTCCAAAATTCAAATTACAATGTAGAACAATTCCATCACGGCTCCGACTTGACAAAACTACAAAAGTATGATATAATCATTACTGCAACCGGCGTCCCCGGTCTGATTCTTGATGATTATGTAAAACCGGGCAGCATTTTAGTAGACGCCGGCACCGCCTCAGAAAATGGCGTTCTAAAAGGCGACCTAGACCCCAAAATCAGAGACAGAAACGACCTCACCGCCATCACCCCAACAATCGGAGGAGTAGGGCCACTTACTATTTCTTGCCTTTTTGAACATCTCATATCCAGCAGCGTCAGCCCCCGCGCTTAACCTGCCTTTTCGACCACCTCATTGAGGCCAGTAAATAAGTTACGCATCAAACAAATTATCGTTAATCCCCGCTCCACGCCTAATCGCCTTAAACAATTCACGTTGCTCAGGCTTAAGACCGCTCATAAGCTCTGGATTCTTTGCAATATCGTTAATAGCAGTAATAAAATTCTTTTGAAGCTGCGAATTAGGCCGAATTTTTGTAGCCAATATTTGCAAAGTGTCGGCATCAAATTTAGCCAACTGTTTACCACTAAAGTTTATATCATCCGCATTCATATTTCTATATATATTTCTAGCCTGCGTAAGTACTTTCGGGGCAGTAGTATTATTAGATACAATATTAGCAAGTGTATCTGCAGGCATAATCGGAGTACCAGATGCACTTCTACTAGCAACATATTCAAGCGTATCGTCGCTAGCGTTATTAAAGTGATTAGCATCCTTGCCAGCTGCCGACGTAGAAAACTTAACATTCCCAGTAGACCTAACAAAGTTATCTATAGATGCACGTTCGCCAACATTAGCTGGCTTACCCATTTGTACACCAAACAAAGAAGCAACTTCATTCTTTGCACCAGATAAAGTGTCAATAATTACTGCATCATTGCGATTATCAGAACCATCTATGTTTCTAACACCAAGTTCAAGATTCCCCAAAGACGCCAACATTTCCTTATCCATACCACGCCCATCAGCTGCCTTAATTATATTCTGAAGTCTTCTAGTATTAGACTCACTGCGATCAGTATTATAAGCATTAACTGCAGATTGAAGTTCATTACCCAACTGACTTCTAGTTAGACCACTATACAAATTACTATAATTTATACTATTAAGAACTCTTTGGTCATTTTCATTGCTATCGTTAAGCGCCAAACGACCCAAGCCCTCCAGAACATTACTATTCATACCCTTACCCATGGCAATAGATTGCATAGCTCTAAGTCTCGTAGTATTAGCGGAATTTCTATCAGCCGCATAAGCATTTTCAGCCTCCACAAGCGCATTTTGTATTTGACTTGTAGATGCATTAGCAAATTGATCACTAATATTCTTAAATTCCAAAGACTCTTGACTAGATTGCGCCCTAGCAGCCAATACTTCTGGAGTAGTACTTGCTACTGCTTGCTCAGCCTCCAACTGATAATGCGATTGTTGCGCAGTATAAAATCTTCTTTGATCTCTCTGGGCAGCCAACAAGTCCCTTTGAGCCCTACGATCATTAGGGTTAGCAGCCAATCTCCTTTGCGCATCTTCTATCCTATCACGAATATTGCTTCCATCACCATGCCTAGACATTACTCTATCAGCATACCGTTCACGTCGACGTCTTGCAGCCTCCTCCTGCATATTCTTATATCTTTCCGTGCTCTGCGCTCTCCGCATCGCACCCTGCCCAATCGCTCTCCCGCCGCCTCTAACCGATTGTCCCAGTGAAGTAAGCGC
>CAZHGO010000038.1:0-6628 GCA_964532185.1 uncultured Candidatus Saccharibacteria bacterium
TTTTGCCGAATATGGGGGCGAGGTATTTGGGGATGAGGAGGGGGAGAAGATGAAAGCATTGATTATTCTAGAAAACCATTTTTTGCAAGATAGCACGGGAAAAGTTTGGTGTGAAAGAGTGGTGGATTATAATTATTTGAAACGCTATTTGGAAGTGTTTGGCGGTATCATAGTTTGTGGTAGATGCAGAAATATCAGAGAAGTAGATAAGTCTAAAGTGCTGAAAATTAGCGGAGATGGTGTAGAGTTTTTGCCATTGCCGGATTTTAAGGGCTCAGGAGGGTTTTTAAAGAATTATCATAGAATTCAGGAGTCGATTAATGAAGCTCTAGATCAAGTAGATTGTGTAATCATGCGAGCGCCAACACATTTAGCGATGGCAGCGTATCCAGTAATAGTAAAAAGAAACATTCCGTTTGCGCTTGAGTTTATGATGGCGGCTAATCGAATGATTGAAGGAATGGGTCTGCTAAAGTACATTATAAACCCTGTGATTAACTATCAATTTAAGAGGATATGCAGAAAAGCTGATGGCGTATCGTATGTGACGGCACGGATTTTACAGGAAAAGTATCCTTGCAGGGCGATTCTTGATCCGGGAAATAAAAATTTTTTTACAGCGAATTATTCATCCATTGACTTGTCGAATAGTTTTTACTGTGAACGAAGTGTTGCTCCGACAAAGAACAATTGTCGGCTTATACATGTTGGGTATATGGATTCTGGGCGTAAGGGTCAGGATATAGCAATCTTGGCGACAAAGGAGCTTAGGCAAATTGGCTATAATGTTGATTTGAGCTTAGTAGGTGACGGAGATAAACGCAAGGATTTTGAAGAATTGGCGAAGGTGCAAGGGATAGAGAAATATGTGCATTTTTGCGGTGGCGTAAAAAACAAGAAAGAGCTAGCGGATATATTGAGACAAGCGGATATTTTCGTGTTCCCGACAATTTCGGAGGGTTTGCCGCGTGTTGTGATTGAAGCGATGGCGAATAGTTTGGTGTGCCTCGCTACACCTGTAGATGGGATTCCGGAATTATTAAGTGAAGATTTTTTGGTTGAGAGAGAGCCAAGAGCGTATGCTCGAAAAATTGAATATTTGTTGGTGCATCCAGAGGTAGTTGCGAACGGGTCAAAGGACAATTATGAAAAATCTTTAGAGTATCGCAAAGAGCTCATTGACCGTAGACGGCAAATGTTCTATAATGAATTGAAGAAAAAGTGTAATAATAAATGATGGCTAGGTTGGGATTAAAAGAACGCATACATGTTACTCCGAAGCTGATCATGTCGGTTGTAATTAGTTTAATAACGTTTTTTACTGTTGTTTGTTTGCCAAATGACATTTCAAGTTTGCAGTACATAGGGTATGCCTTGATTCTTTGTTCGGCACTATTCTTTTTTAGATATCGAAAAAACTCGAATCTGGCATTGTTTATCGGGATTATCATTGCTATAAATATTTGTTTGGCTTTGTCGGTGTGCCTGAACCCGTTTGGCACGGCTTTTAACTGGCAGGTGCAGCTCGTGGACTCTTTTGCGAATATTACCAATGCGAAAAACTATTTGTTGTTTGTTAATGTATTGTGTTTAGCTGTTGGTGAAGTGAAAGCTGAGAAGTCAGTAGTGGAAATACGGAAAAATTCGGTGCTTGCGACATTGTTGTTTGTGGGGTTGGTTTTTATATTGATTTTTGGCTTTGACAGGGGTGAGATTGGTACATATACATCTAATGCCAATGCTTTGTATGAGTACGCTTTAGTAGCTTTCATTTTTGCGTGGAAGTATAGTCCGAATAGGTATTTTAGATTAGCATTGATATTCTATGCGATGTTGTATATTGGACAGGGTTTAGTGTTCGGTGATAGGTCGTCGGCTTTTCCGATGATTCTATTGCTATTTATGCTTATTTATAGAAAAAAGGTGAAGACTTTTATGGTTTTGCTTTTAGGCCTAGGAGGAATATTCATAGCTAATGTTGTCGATGTTTTTCGTAATGCGCATGGTGAGATATCATTTGATATTTTGGGGCGAGCTGCTTCAAGAGGGCTGTTTGTCAACACGATTTCATATGCTTTTTATGGTGGGACGCAGGTTATAAATTTAGCATTGAATTCAGCCAACCATCTGACACATTTTTTTAACTATGCGGCTTCGTTAGTGCTTGGCGGAAGCAATCAATATTCCTTGACGGTGATGGCCAATGCAAATAAGTTTGTAAACAAGGGCGGAGGAATGTCGCATGCATATTTCTACTATTGGGGCGGATTTATTGCCACAGTCTTATTTGCAATATTGATGGGTAGAATTATAAATAAGATTTTTAATTCTCGGAGTGAGTTATGTGCAATTTTGAGGGTGACGGTCACCATATTCTTGATTAGGTGGATGCTCTACTATCCAGTAGCATTCTTTAGATCTGCGCTCTTAATTCCGGTGGCAGCCTTTGTAGTATTGTCGTTTATAGACGGAAGGATGAGAAGGTTGCGGCGATGAATGTTTATATTCACGGTTCATTTATGAATGATAATTATGGTGATTTTTTGTTGTATGATATTAGTGAAAGAATAGTAAAGAGTAATGTTCGGGAAACAGACTGTGTATATTCATCAAATGTAGACAAGACATATGACACGTACGTGCCAGTGGAGCGTAGGTCAAAGTTTAGTGCGATTTTTGAATCTGATTTAGCAATATTTACTGGTGGTGGGTATTTTGGGGAGCCCACATCGCACAAAATTTATTGGAATGTAAGGTGCTTGTGGAAACATTTGTTGCCGGCTTTTTTGATTGCTCTGAGAGGAACGCCGTATGCGATCATCGGAGCGGAAACAGGGCCTCTGTCTTTTGGTTTGTCAAGGATGCTGATGAAATATATCGCTAATCATGCGGAAGTTGTATCAGTAAGGAATGATGAGTCTAGAGAGTTTTTGAAATCTATCGGGGTGAAGGGAAAGGTTTTAGTAAAGCCAGATTTAGTGATGGGTGCGAATCCAGAGATGCTGCTAAGAGATTTAAATGATGGACAAGAGGAGATCATCAGGAAGATTGAAGAGAAGAAATTAGTGGACAAAAAAATAATCGTGTTGCATTTGACAAGTAATCCGGATAGTGTGGCAATGGAAAGCATTATAGGGGACATAAAACGCTTCAAAGACGAGCAGGATGTTTTTTATATAATAGTTTGCGATCAAGGAAGAAAGAAACAAAATGAACGAGCAATGATTTTGAGCAAGAGATTAAGTGATTGTGATAGAATGGTAGTGAAGTATGATGGTCCGTGGCTACTTTCCCAAGTACTGAATTTGGCGGATGCAACAATAACTGATAAGTTGCACGTTGGAATTGTTTCTACGCTGTTTAGAAAGGAGGTAATTTCAGTAGCTTTACATCCGAAATCGATAAAATTCTATAGATTAATAAATCGGAGAGAATGGACGATGCCGTTGAGCGATATAAGGACAGGAGATGTATACAATAAGATGAAGAAGTTGAAGTTCGAGGGGATTAAATTGAAAGGAAAAGTTTTTGAGGAAGCAAGAGGAAACAAAAAATTATTAGAGAATTTTTTAAAGAATAATGACTATGACTAAAGCCGGGACTAAGAAAAATTATTTTTATACAATCGTGAAAGAAGCGATAGATGTTGCCGTGCCGTTAATTTTGGTACCTTATTCTTCAAGGATATTAGGTGCAGATGGTATAGGTCAGTATTCCTATGTATACTCGATTGTATATTATTTTATGATTGTTTCGATGCTAGGCTTGAACAACTATGGGACAAGAGAGATTGCAAAAAGTAAAGGACTTGAGCGGCAAAAAAAAGTTTTTGGGGAAATTTATGCTCTTCAACTAGCGTCTTGTGCAATAATGACGTTAATATTTGGAGCGATTGCCTTTTCCCCAGGGAACAATTACCGCCTTGTATTTATGGCGCAGTTGGCGTATGTGCTGTCTTGCTTCTTTGATGTGGCATGGTTTTTTATGGGTATAGAAAAGTTTAGAATTATAGCTGCTTGCAATGCGTTAGCAAAAGTTGTTTCATTAGTCTTAGTATTAGTATTTGTTAAGGAGCCAAATGATTTAGTAATTTACTGTACAATATTATCTGGATGCGTGTTGCTGGGCAACATTGCCTTGTGGGCGTTTATGAAAAGAAAAATTGGTTGGCGGATTAGTCAGTTGGATTTTACTAAAATAAAGGCTCACTTCAAGCCATGCTTAATACTATTTATTCCGATTATCGCAATGAAAATTTATAAAGTGATGGATAAAACTACACTTGGAGTGCTTTCGACGATGGATGAAGTTGGTTATTATTCAAATGCGGATAGTATTGTGAATGTTCCGATGGGTATAGTGATTGCTTTGGGATTGGTCATGCTGCCGAGGCTGACGAATCTATTGTCTGAAAAATCTCATGATGAAGCGAAACGATTATTTAGGGCATCACTTGAATTTGGAGTTTTTATTATTGTGCCAATAATGCTAGGGCTAATAGTACTTGGGCCTAGTATTGCAATATTGTTTTTAGGTAATGATTTTGCGCGTACCGGAAGTCTATTGCAAATAATAGCGATTACGATGTTGTTTATGACGGTTGCGAATATTATTAGAACACAGATATTGATTCCTCGCGGAATGGACAAAGAATTTTCAAAATCCGTGATTATAGGGGCAATAGTGAATTTAATAGGCAATTTCATATTAATACCGGTTCTGAATGCGAACGGAGCATGTATTAGCACGATTTTGGCAGAATTTTTAGTTATGGCAATGAGCATTTATTATGCGCGTAGTGATGTTGACTTAAAGTTCTTGGTTAAGAAGATTATGTTTGCATTGCTTTCCGGAAGTGTAATGGCGGTGATAGTATTTGTAATGAGTCAAAATATGATGCTTAGCTGGGCAAACCTTCTTATCCAAGTAGGTGTTGGGGCAATGATTTATTTTGCTTTGAACTTTGAATATATATCGACAGCTTTTCAGAGAAGTTTGTTGAAAGCCAAATAATTTGAATAGAGCGTGATATAATTGATAGTATGAAAAGTTATTTAATTACTGGTGGAGCTGGTTTCATTGGTTCTACTCTTGCAGAGAGACTGCTCATTGAGGGGAAGAAAGTAATAGTAGTCGATAATTTTAATGATTTTTACAATCCAGAAATCAAGAAAAATAACATCCGTCCATTTTTAGAGAATCAGAATTTCCAAATCTGCCAGGCTGATATCAGAAACAGGTTTGAGCTAGAGAAAGTTTTCAGGGAAAATAATGTCGATTTTATTATGCATCTTGCAGCGATGGCAGGAGTAAGGCCATCAATTGAGAATCCAATGCTTTATCAAGACGTGAATGGAATGGGGACGCAAAATGTTTTGGAAATGGCGAGAAAATACGGAGTGAGGAAAATAGCTTTGGCGTCGTCTTCGTCGGTATATGGAAACTGCAAAGAGGTTCCGTTTAGGGAAGATATGATTGTGGATTTTGCGATTTCGCCATATGCGGCAACAAAGAAAGCGAATGAGGTGATGGCGCATGTGTATCATAAACTGTTTGGTATGGATATTGTAATGCTTCGGTTCTTCACGGTGTATGGTCCAAAGCAGCGGCCGGACCTCGCAATTAACAAATTCACGCGAATGATGCTAGAAGGGGAGAAGATTCCGATGTTTGGGGATGGTTCAACTTCGAGAGACTACACTTATGTAGACGACATTGTAGATGGAATTTGTAAAACCTTTGAATATCTAGATAAAAATTCTAATGTATATGAGGTTATCAATCTCGGTAGTAATAATCCAATTTCGCTGAAGGAAATGATTGCAACGATTGGAGAAGTGCTGGGTATTGAGCCGAAGATTGAACAATTGCCGATGCAACCAGGCGATGTGGATAGGACTTTTGCGGATATAACAAAGGCAAGAGAATTGCTTGGGTATGCGCCATCAGTTAGTTTTGAAGAGGGTGTCAAGAGGTTCATTGAGTGGAAAAAAGGTAAGTAGGTCGTTAGTTGTCAAAAACAACCTTAACATGGTCGTTCATATTCTTTCATAAGCCACTAATGGCTCTTTCTGAGTATAGCTATGCTCATTTGTTAGGATTCGGATAGATTACGTGTACGGATAGCGTAGAGGTGGAGAGAAAAGGAGACCAAAGCTACTAGCATGATAGTGGAATATGCTTTTTGATTATGATATAATAGTGAATATGAAAATAGCAGTTGCAGGAACGGGATATGTGGGGCTTTCACTTGCGGTTTTGCTGTCTCAAGAGAATGAAGTTTGGGCGCTAGATGTGGTGCCGGAGAAGGTGGAGATGATAAATGCGCGGCGGTCGCCGATCTCTGATGAGTATATTGAGAAGTTTCTGGCCGAGAAAGATTTGAATCTTCGGGCTACTTTGGATTTTCATGAGGCGTTTTCGGGGGCGGAGTTTGTAATTATTTCTACCCCGACAAATTATGATGAGGAGCAAAATTTCTTTGACACTTCTTCGGTGGAAGATGTTATTTCTAAGGTTTTGAGCTTGCCAGATTGTAATGCGACGATGGTAGTAAAATCGACCATTCCGGTAGGATTTATTCGGAGGATGCGAGAAAAATATCAGACGGATAGGATTTTCTTTTCGC
>CAZHGO010000039.1:0-6614 GCA_964532185.1 uncultured Candidatus Saccharibacteria bacterium
CTTCAAACACAATTTTCTTACGCTCATTATATCTTGCGTAGGATTCTCGCTTTTCGGCCGCCGTCCGCCCTCTGCCTCGGTGGTTTGGGCGCACTATCTCCTCTGCCACCGATTTCCCCACCACCGGCTTTTCATCAGTCAGTTTCTCCTCCGCCATCATTTTCCGCACCTCTTTTTTGCCCACCACCTTCGCTCGAGCATTCCGCTCGGCTGCGTCATTTCTATTTACTTTATCTGACTTTGTCATTTTCTTCCTTTTCTATATTTTTTTGGTCGCGCCTGCAAGGCGCGACCAAAGTTCTCCGGTGGAGGTCTGAGCAGCGGCGAGCTATACTACTGTAGCCTAGGACTTAACGCAACGAACGTAAAACCCGTGGACGCGGCTATAGTACTGCGTAAATAGGTAGGAACCAGTATACCTCAAGGACCACCTATTAGTACCGCCAGCTGCGCCGGTAGACCACCAGCCCCCGTACCCGGTATTGAGGAGGGTACCACCGTAGTAGTAGCCGCCAGTAACTGGGCTAAAGGCTATCTTGTTCGATGCTGCACCAGCTATTTGAGAATGGCTAGGCAGTTTCCAACCAGCCGGACAAATATCATTAGTGGTTTCAGTAGTAACAGTAGTAGACGAATCCTGACACATAGTACCAGCCGAAGCTGCGCAATAGTTATACCAAGCCCCAAGCTTTTTACCAGTAGTAGTATCAGTAGCATCAGTACATTGCATACGAGCCGCATCATAAACATTGCCAGCAGTCAAATCCCCTGCAGAACTAGTAGACCAAGTAGTGCTAACGTTCGAGTTGGTAGTTGTAAGCTGTCTGGTCACTCTAGTCGCGCCATTACAGCCAATCCTAATATTATCTGTCATCCACAAACTAGACGCTCCACCATTATTAGCAGTTACTTTTGCCACACTATATGACTGACTATCTCTAGAATCTGTCAAGGTACCACTTGCATCATCACAAAGATAGCTAACATTCGTACTGTAAGTTTGCATTGTACCGCTAATAGTCTTCATACATGTCCCCACTGTCAGAGTAGCGTTATTGGTATTTGGTGTAAAGTACACATGCGCCATATCCGCATTATCTAGCGTCCCATTAGAGGCCGAGTTTAGCGCAATTGATTTTGTTCCATAATTAGCCGCCGCTGTAGTCGTCACCGCATAGGTCATCCCTGGTTTCAACTGCACCGTACCACCATTACCACTAGCTGTTTTAGTTACTCCAGTATCGCCAATCCCAGTAAAGGTTACTGTACCAGCACCCGTCGTGCCACCGCCAGCATAGCTATAATTTACCGTTACTGTAGTAGTGCCACTAGTTGATACATTTGGCGTAATCGTATCCGTCGCTCCATCCACCGTATAAGTAGTAATGCTAGCAGAAGTATCTGCAATTGTCGAGCTAGCGTTAGTCTTAGACCAGCTACCAAAGGTGTAATAGCTGCTTGGCGTAGCGGTTAGCACATAGCTCTTACCGCCCTCAAGACCAGACACCGTACAAGTAGAGCTACAGACCGTCCCATTGAGCGACACACTATCTATCCCCGTAGGTGCATTAATGGTAATGCCATAATTGTTGTTAGTCCAAGTTGCATAGAGCGTGATATTGTTAGCAGTAGTCTGATCGATATAGAAAGTCGAGCCACCAGCAAAGGTCGTACCCGTACAGGTAGTACCGCTATTGCTTACCGTCCCGTAGCACCAGCCAGCAAAGGCATAGCCTGGTCTGCTAGGAGTAATCCCAGATAATTCCACACTGGTGCTGCTAGTAGTCCCTGCCATCGAATAATCTGGAATATTCGTTACATTAGAATCTCCACTATTGTCTGCATAAGAGATGGTATAAGTAGCTGGGTTGGCTGTAGCAGTCAAGACAAAAGAGCTTATATAAGTACCCGTAACTACCGTATTGTCCGCTCTCGCACCTAATGCAATCGTATAATTATTAGCGGTACTATTAGCCCCGCTGGTCTTATCTAGGACTGTAGGTGTGGTAGTTGGCGAAGGATAAAAGCTCAAGTTGTCCGTAGAGTTATATTTAGAAGGTTGATAACCCCACATCCCATTATACGAGCTAGAATTGTCAAAATCATACTTGTCTATCATATTTGGAATAGAAGCAAGATAAGAGGTAGAATCCGTAGAGTTTACCAACCGCCCAGTGTTATCATTGGCTGCAATCGTTAGAGTGTAGCCGGTGTAGCTATCCGTCGTAATCCCAAATGCTGCTACATTTGTACCGGTACTCATCGCAAAAGTCCCATCACCCGCCTGTGGCGAAAGGTCCAATTTGGCATTTTCTTGCCCCACCACCATATTCAAAGAAGTGGTACTAGAAGTAGAAGAACTCCCCGCTGCGTCCGCAATGTTTTCATGATAAACCACTGGGAAAGCTGCCAGCGCAAGTAGTGTAATTACTGCCACTAGTCCTACAGTACCAGTCACACGCAAATATTTGCTGCGCTTAATATAAGTAGTCGAAAAAGTGCCACTACACCGTGGTATAATCCCACGGGGAATATTGGAAGAACCCGCGGAGATTAATTTTTTAAAAAATAACAGGTCTTTGGAAATAACTTTCCGACCACAGTGTAGTACAGATGAAACAGCGCGGCGCGCTAGCCTATATATATATATATATATATATACGGGATTCAGCTTTGATAGCGTTTTATTTATTTTGTCTCTCATTTTGACTATATGACCTTTCCTTTTGTATGACCTTTTTAATCACTACCCCCAGTATACCACAACCATTTCCAAAATGCTAGAGTTTTTTTGAAGTTTTTTACACTTTATTAATCACCGGTATCACAATCGGTGTATGCCCGGTCGCATCAAACAGAATATGGGTAATATCGGTTTTAATTTCTTCTTTTAGCACCTTCATTTCCGGATCTGAAGCAATAGATTTGTCAGTCTTTTGCCTCAGGTAATGGCGGATTTTACCAATCAACTCTTCCGAGTTATCCAGATAGATGAATGCCCTAGACACTATATCTGGTGTCTTCATCAAATGCCCAGTTTTCTTATTTAATGTCAGGATAATCACAAAAATCCCTTCTCTAGAAATATGAATCCGGTCTTTAATCACCGCCTCATGTACTGGCTTATCGGCATCGTCATAAAGTTTGTTCCCCACCGGGATTCTACCGCATTTTTTAATGGTTTTATTTGGGAGAAGCTCAATAATATCCCCATCATCAGGGAGAATAATCCGATCCCTAGGAATCCCTACCACATTTTCGGCCATCTCGGCATTATGCTGAAGCATATAAAATTCCCCGTGATATGGCACGTAATTAGTCGGGTGAAGTCTCGTCACAAATTCCACATGATCTTCATAGTAAGCGTGCCCGGAAAGATGCAAAGGCCCGATATTAGTCAGATGCGTTTTGCCATTTTGGATTACTTGTGCACCTTCTCTCAAAAGCCCATCCACCGTAGAGACCACATGTGGTTCATTCCCCGGAATTGGGTTAGAAGAAAACACCACCGTATCTGTAGGCTTAATCTTGATATGCTTATGCGCCCCTGTAATCATCCGGTTCAAAACCGCATTGAGTTCCCCCTGCGACCCCGTACAAACAATACAAACTTTCTCATCCGGAAGCTTCAAAGTATCTTCCATCTTAATAATCGTATCTTTTGGCACCTTGATAGATTTGGATCTCAACGCCACTTCCACGTTATTAATCATCGAAAAGCCCGAAAATGCCACTTTTCTGCCTCTTTTAGCGGCCTCATTTAGCACTAATTCAATCCTAGCAATCTGCGAAGAAAAACACGAAATAATTACCCTACCACCCGCATAGTGGTCCATCACCTTGCCCAAATTCTCTCCCACGTCATATTCCGAATGCGGATGATGCCCCGGCGAGTCGATATTGGTAGACTCATTCACCATCAAATCCACTCCCTCTTTTGCCACAATCTCATCAATCCGTTCGTAATCAGTCTGAATGCCCATTGGATTGGCCTCATACCGCCAGTCCCCAGAGAAGTAAATTAGTCCATTAGGAGTGCGCACTACAATCGCGGTGTTCCCCGGGATCGAGTGGAGCGTATGGATAAACTCTACACTAAAACTTTCACTCACCTGAATTTTCTCATGTTTAAACGGATCCACCGGGATATAATTCATATCTGGCGCATCGTCTAGCTCGCTCATTTGTTTTTTGATCATTCCAATCGTAAAATCCGTCCCGTAAATCGGGGTCAGGTTAGAAAAATGTGGCAAAAGATGCCTGCACGCCCCAATATGGTCCAAATGCGCATGCGTAAAACAGATGGCTTTTACCTTAGAAATATTGTCCTCAAGGTATTTAATATCTGGGATGAGATAATTTACGCCCGGATAATCATCTCCCGCAAACAACACTCCCATATCAATCAAAATCATCTCTGATTTATATTCTATAATGGTCATATTCTTACCAATACCAAACTCACCTACACCACCAATTGGAATAATCTTCACTGCATCCGGGTCTGGCCTCATTTGTTTAAGCTTAGCATTAGTAATTTGCTCCCCGTTATAACCATTATAGCGAGACTTATCTACCGGTATCCCGATAATATGCTGGGTAGCCTGTGCATTAACATCTTGAGAAAGCATTCTCTGGTGATGCACCATGTCGCCCTTTTTAGCCGATACCGACAGATTCACCTTCCTCTTATCCGCCGCCGACTGAGCCACTGGATCTTGCGGATTTTTGGGCTGTTTCTGAGGCTTTTTGCCACCAGCGGCATTTTTTGCCCCTTTAGCGGCCTTTTTGGCAGAAGTAGGCTTATGTGCCACCAATTTCGCATCTTTCCCTCCAGGAGCAAAATTTGCGTTAAAATTGCGTTTTTGTGCTTCTTCAAACTGTTTTTTGATATCGTCAATTCTTTCTGCCCTAGATTGTAAGAGCCGGGCACGTCGCTCTTCTTCTTTTAGATTCATAAGTTCCTTTTTATTACAAGTAAATTCGTTACCTCCATTATAGCAAACTGCTTGCATTTTTTCAACCCTTTTGCTATAATCACCTTATACAGATATGACCGACCCACCAGGGCCGGCTGTTTTAATAATAAGTGGTAATTTAAAGGATCATCAATTATGCCTTTTACGAATCATAAAATTGATGATCAAAATGAAAGGAAAATATGGAAGGATTAGACTTAAAGCAGATGTCTGCCATGGTAGACATCATCGCCGAAGAAAAAGGCTTACCCAAAGATACAGTTTTAAGCGTAATTGAGCAAGCCATCGCTGCCGCTTGGCGTAAAGACAATGGTGACCGCGACATGAATGTCCGCGCTGTTTTAAACACCAACACTGGCGAAGCCGATGTTTATATTGCGCGCGAAGTCATCGAAGACGATATCGCTTACAACCCATCCACCGAAATCCCCCTAAAGGAAGCCGGAAAAAACGCCAAAATTGGCGACACTGTCGAAGAAAAACAAAAGGTTGTAAATTTTGGCCGCGTTGCCGCCATGACTGCCAAGCAGGTAGTAATTCAACGTCTCCGAGAGGCCGAAAACGAAGCGGTTCTCACTGAATACGAAGACAAAGTTGGCACTATTGTTACAGGGGTAGTTTCTCGCGTGGAGCCCAAAATCGTCCGCATCGACCTCGGCCGCGCTAGCGGTATTATGCCCCGCTCCGAGCAGATTGATGGCGAATATTACTCTGTCGGCTCTCGTATCAAAGTTTACATCAAAAACATCGAGAAAAACGACAAAGGCACCCAATTAATTCTTTCTCGCGGTTCCGCCGAGTTCATCGAGTGTCTCTTCCGTCAAGAAGTCCCAGAAATAGAGAATGGCACAGTAGAAATCAAAGGCATTGCACGCGAGGCTGGCCGCCGCACCAAGATTGCTGTCACCAGCACCACCCCTGGTGTAGACCCAGTTGGTACCTTCGTGGGTGGTCGTGGCGTCCGCGTCCAAGCCGTCATGAACGAAATCGGCGATAAAGAGAAAATCGACATCGTCACCTGGAGCGACAACGCTTCTGAGTATATCAGAGAGGCTCTTTCCCCTGCCGAAATCAACAAGGTAGAAATTAATGGCAAAAAAGCTAAGGTACTTGTGTCTGAAGAAATGCAATCTATCGCCATCGGCAAACAAGGCCAAAACGTCCGCTTAGCAAGCAAATTAACCGGCTACGACATCGATATCGAACTCGTCAAAGCCACAGCCAAAAAGAAGAAAAAGAATGTAGAAGATTCCCTATTATCTGCACTTGAAGAGAGTGAAGAATCTGAGGAATAAATATAAATAAAGTAATTTTTGAGCATTGAGCAAACCCAAGAATGTAAAGATAATTTTACAGGTCTGAATCCGAAACTGTCCGAGTGGGTGTTATCTATCACATGAATTGTCAGATAATTTCGGTGAAGACCTGCCTAAAATTATCTTTGCATTCCTGGCGTGAAGCGAAGCGCGAAAAAATTACTTTATTTTATTTTTTATTATTTCATTATTTTCAAATCATCAAAATACCACCCTTTCGGGTGGTGATTTTGATAATTTGGCACCTTCCTAGTTTCCCGCTTTTAGCAGTATAATCGGCGCTACTGGGCTTGACTTCTGTGTTCGGAATGGGAACAGG
>CAZHGO010000040.1:0-5866 GCA_964532185.1 uncultured Candidatus Saccharibacteria bacterium
AGGGTGAGGTCGGTTTTTTGAAGATTTTTAGTAATTTCTTTCATGATTTCGTCAGCTTTTTCGATTTTTAATTCATATGGGAGTGGTACTGGAATATAAATATAGCCGGTATCTACTTCTACTTTGTCGATATTGCGGTTGGCGATAGAAACGATATTCATGGTATTAATGTCCTGGATTCTGGTAGTTCTAAGAGTGATAGATTGAACTTCACCAAGATTGTCGCCAAATTTGATGATGTCACCGATGTCGTAATAATTGCTGGAAATAATCTCGATGCCACGAATAATATCTTTAAGAGCATCTTGGAGGGCAAAACCAATAATCACCGAAGCGACGCCAACGCTAGCAAGCATAGAAGTAACATTAATACCAAAGGCCTCTAGAATAATTAAGGTAATTATAACTATGAAAAGTGTGCAAATGATACTTTTAATCATACGCATGTAAGTGCGTTTTTTCTTATCAGAAAGACGTTTGCTAGGTTTTATGGGAAATTCCATAACCTAATTATAGCATAAACTTTATGCATTTTTGTAGTAAGCGATTTCGTCAAAAAGTGGCAGAGGCAAACCTTTCCAGGTGGCGACGGCTTCGCCACTGGGGCCGAGTGCCATGATGGTAGGGTGTTCCATCACGCCATAAGCTTCGCAAAAGCTGATGTCTTCGTCTGGATTGATGACCTCAATTTCTTCGCCGGTGCGACGATAAAAATCCTCGAGCCAGTCTGTAACTGTTCTAGAATAATCTCTTCCCTCTCTAAAAACGCAGACTACTCTCATTTTTTCTTGGACTTTTGCTCTTTTAGAATGTTTTCAAAATCTTCGAGAGTCTTGAACTCGCGGAACACTGAGGCGAAACGGACGTAGGCAACTTCGTTGACATCGGCTAGGACATCTAGGACTGCTTCGCCAATTTGCTTTGAAGTGATTTGATCAGTATTATAACCATATAATATATCTGTAGCACGATTGACGACTTCTTCTACTTCTAATTCGGAATTGAAAAACTTCCCCACGCTGCGTTTAACAGCGAGGAGAAGTTTGTCGCGGTCGTAGATTTCTTTGTTGCCGCTACGCTTGGATACGGTGAGTGGTGGAAGCTCGATTCTCTCGTAAGTAGTAAAACGGTGGCCATCTTTGGACTCACGCCGGCGGCGAATCATGGTGCCGTCAACAGTTTCGCGGCTTTCTAAAACTTTGCTATCTCCGATTCTTAGCTGTTCCATTAGTCTTTCTTTTTCTTACGGAAGCGCTCTCTTAAGGAAGGTGGCACGTCCATTTCGTCGTCGGTGGCGACGGGCTCTGGCTCGGCTTCGTTTTTGATAGAATCCCACATGTTAGACTTGGCTGGGGTGGCAAAATCTTGGCTGGAAGTGGTTGGTTTAGTGTCTTCTACTGAGGTGGGTTTTTCTTCTTCAATTTCGGGCTCGGCGAGAGGCTCACTGCCACTGTAATACTCGGAATCAAAACCAGTAGCAACTACGGTAACAATGATTTCGTCTTCTAGCTCTGGGCGGATAGATGCACCAAAGATGATATTGGCATCTGGAGAAACAGCACCGGTGATAACTTCGGCGGCTTCTTGAATTTCACTCATGGACATATCGTAGCCACCAGCCACGGAGAATAGCACACCACGAGCACCGTCAATTTTGACTTCGATAAGTGGTGATTCGACAGCTTGCTGAGCAGCCATGACAGCACGATTTTCGCCTGATGCACGGCCAATACCCATAAGAGCCGAGCCGGCGTTTTTCATGATGGCTTTGACATCGGCAAAGTCTAGGTTGATCAAAGAATGCTCGGTGATGAGCTCGGAAATACCTTGAACGCCTTGACGAAGGACGTCGTCGGCGATTTTGAAAGTCTCAAGAAGTGGGGTGCGAGGATCAATAGTTTGAAGTAGTCTATCGTTAGGGATAGTAATAAGGGCGTCTACATTACGAGAAAGCTTGTCAATGGCAAGATCTGCATTGGCACGACGCTTAGCGCCCTCAAAGGTGAATGGCTTAGTAGCTACACCTACGGTGAGAATATCTCTATTATGAGCTTCTTCGGCAACAATTGGGCCAGCGCCAGAACCGGTGCCACCACCAGCACCGATAGTGATAAATACCATGTCGGCACCTTCTAGAGATTTGCCAATTTCTTCCCTGGCCTCTTCGGCGGCTTCGCGACCTTTTTCTGGGTCGCCACCAGCACCAAGGCCTTTGCCAATATGAACTTTAGTGTCTGCGGATGAATGATATAGAGCCTGGGCATCTGTATTAATTGCTACAAATTCTACGCCTGAAAGTCCTACTTCTTTCATGCGCTCTACTGCGGAACCACCGGCGCCACCAACGCCTACAACTTTAATACTTGCTTTGCTCTCCACCACCTCTGAAGGTTTAACTTCTGGCATAATTTTTCCTCGCTTGTTTATATACTTATAGAAATAATACACCTAAATGCTGATTTTTTCAAGGGTTAAAACTTGGAGAAGATTTTTTTGAGAATGTTTCCGCCAGAAGATTTTTTGATTTTGGCTTTTTTGGCGGATTTTTTGGTGGATTTAACAGCGTAGGCTTGGTCTTCGGCAGCCATCATAGCTAGCCCTACAGCAGTAGCAAATTCTGGACTAGTAACGGCATCATAAACCCCAGCGAGACCGATTGGCACACCAATTTTGGCAGCGGCTTCTAGAGCCTTTTTGGCAAATAAATCAATATCGCGCATGCGAGCACCGCCGCCTGTCAAAATAATGCCCTCAGGGAGACGTTGATCATATTTGGCGCTCTTAAG
The DNA here is from genome assembly GCA_964532185.1 of uncultured Candidatus Saccharibacteria bacterium. Taxonomy (GTDB): domain Bacteria; phylum Patescibacteriota; class Saccharimonadia; order Saccharimonadales; family Saccharimonadaceae; genus Nanosyncoccus. The sequence goes on from CAZHGO010000040.1 coordinate 2,787, forward strand.
CTTCTTTCTGATTTCGCCAAAAATTTCTTCTAAGCGGGCCTTAACTACAGCGTCTACTTCTTTTCTATCAAAATTGCGTTCGTGATTCTTGTCTTTGCCGATTTTAATGACTGGGGATTTTTCGCTGGTGAAATCGCCAGTAACAAAACGGGTTTTGATTTCTTCGGCCATATCTGGATCTATCGCTAATAAAATTGCTAGGTCATTGGTAATATTGTTGGAACCAGCTGGCACTACACCAACATATTGTAAATCGCCTTCTTCATAAACCGCTACGGAGGTAGTAGCGGCACCCATATCTATGACGGCCACACCGTTTTCTTTTTGCTTTTCGGTGAGTACAGCCTTAGCCGCGGCTACTACAGCCGGGACTAATCTAGTGGCGGTAACTTCGGCGTGCTCAGTAGCTTTTCTTAAATTCTCACAATTAGGGGTGAGTGCAGAAATCACATTGGCGCGCATTTCTAGCCTTGCACCGCTCATACCAAGTGGATCTTTGATGCCACCTTGCCCGTCTATGGCATATTCTAACGGGATTACGTCTAGTACATCGCGATTCATCGGGATGCGACCGGTGACGGCCACGTCTTCTACACGGTCTAGGTCGTTTTCGTCGATTTCATGCTCGGTGGTGGCGGCCACAGCAATCATACCTTCGGTTTTGGTAGATAAGATCTGGGAGCCGTTAATAGAAACGTAGGCGGAACGAACGTCGTAGTCGCCCATGCGCTCAGCCTCGCCAAGCATCACGTCAATGGAACGGGCAGGACCATTAAGATTAGCCGGAACACCCTTACGCATGCCGGCATTTTTGCCTTCATTATAACCGTAAACAGCGAGCTTGCCATCTTCTAGAGCGCCGATGACAGCACGAACATTTTCGGTGCCCACATCAAGACCGGTGACAAAATGCGGTTTATCTTCCATATATTCTAGTATAACATATTATTCTGGTAATGTTAAGATTTCGTAACCATCTTTGGTGACTAATATCGTATGTTCGCAATGACAGGCGATAGAACCGTCTTTCATTTTGGCGGTCCAGTTGTCGTTTTTGTCTACGTAATTGGCAGGTTTACCAAGGCACGACATCGGTTCAATACAAATGGTGTCGCCTTCTTCTAGTTTATAGCCATGACCTTTTTTGCCATAATTAGGGACTTCGGGACGTTCGTGCATTTCTTTGCCAATGCCATGGCCGACGTAATTTTCAATTACGCCGAGATGGCCTTTTCTTAAGACTTTTTCTACAGCTTGACTAATGTCGCCAATATGAGCGCCGGGTTTGACCTGCTCAATACCTTCGTACATGGAAGATTCGGTAACTTTGATCATGTTTTTGACAGCTTGGCTCCCCTTATCCCCTACCAACATTGTAAAAGCCGAGTCGGTAAAATAGCCTTTGTAATATATATCTAGGTCAAAACTAACTTTGTCACCTTCTTCTAGCGGGATATCTTTGGGAGCACCATGAACGAGCTCGTCATTAACAGAAATACAGATGGCGCCTGGGAACTCGTCGTCTAGCATATCGTAGGCAACTCCCGCTCCACGTTTGACAATTTCTTTTCTCACCCATTGGTCGATTTCGGTGCCGGTCATGCCAGGCTTGACATGGGCTTTAAGGTCTTTTAGGAGACCTCCTAAAATTTTGCCACCTTCACGCATGGCGGTGATTTTTTCTTGCAACTCTTCTGGAGTGGTATTGGTGATATTGAGCATCTTATTCTCCGTAACTTTTTTCGATTTCTTCCCCGTTAACATCATCTCGCTGTTTGGTAGCGGAGGGGTCTAACTCTTCTATAGTGGCAATAAGACGACCGGTGACGGTGCCAACTTCGCCGACCCCATCAACTTTTCTAACCGGAATATGATTTTCTTCAAATAGCGCTAAGATTGGAGTGATGTTTTGTTCAAAAATCTGAAAGCGACGCTCAATGGATTCTTTGGATTTGTCGTCGTCACGACCCCTTAGCTTTAAGCGTTCGTAAAGCTCTGCTTTGGGGACTTCTAGAACGATGGCGCCGCCGATGTCATCTCTCATGTGATTCATCAGCCACTGGGCCTGATATTCGGTTCTGGGATAACCGTCTAGGACGATATTAAAACCTTCGGCGGTGGCTTTTTCTATCTGCTCGGTCATTAATTTAATAACATCATCATCTGGAATAAGACTGCCTTGATTGGTGGTGTTATCGTATTTGCCTGTATCTCTAATAACTTGACCAACGGAAAAAGTCCGCCAACCAAAAAACTCAGACAGGGCTTTGGCCTGAGTGCCCTTGCCGGTGCCGGCTAAACCAAATAAAACTATCATAATAGTATTATATCACACTATCTAAGGCCGAGTTTGATGCGTTCGGTTTTCTCGGCTTTACGAGCTTCGCGAATAATGGCTTTAACTCTTCTCTCGCGCTTGGAGATGGGCTTGGAAAAGCGCATTTGGGATTTCTTCAAAGGCATGATACCACCTTGAAGAACTTTGCGATTGAAGCGACGAATAATGTTTTCGTTAGCCTCGCCTTGATCTTTTCTTGTAACTTTTACTGACATATGTAGGATTATAGCATAGATTGGGAAAGATAGCAAGGGGTTAGTTATTGGGCGAGACAGCGGATATATGTGCCCTGATAGCGGCTTACTGTACCATTATTTATAGCTAAAGTTTCACTATCAGCGACATAATACATATACCAATTTACTCTATCGCTGCTTGTTTCATTGGAATAATAGTATGAGGATGAGGGACTATTAAACAATAAATTACCGTTCATATATCTTCCTCCACCTACTGGTTTGAATATTGATGCATAGCTCGTAACGCTTGATAGCTGTGCTTTGTTTGGCATTTTCCAATTTTTTGGACAGATATCTTCACTTGCTGTACCGCTATTGGTAGGACCTGTCACAGTGCCAGCCGAAGCGGCAGCAAAATTATACCAAGCATTAGGCTTGTTGCCAATATTACTATCACTAGCGGTGTAATATGAGCAAGCGTATGTGTAGCCATTGCCAGTGCCATTAGCGTCTACTCCATAGCAATGCGTACTGGAGATAGACGCATCTGTAGCTAAGCTGTA
>CAZHGO010000041.1:0-5812 GCA_964532185.1 uncultured Candidatus Saccharibacteria bacterium
ATCCTTACCATGGATGCGCTCTACCAACTGAGCTATCGCGGCATTTATATATTATATACATTATAACACGAGATAACAAAAAGTGATATAATTTAGAAAAAGAAAGGAGTTTTATGTTTAATCTGGAAGGAAAAGTGGCAGCTGTGTCTGGTGCTTCTTCGGGCCTTGGACAGCAAATGGCTTTGGCTTTAGCTCGTCAGGGCGCCTCGCTCGTGATTATGGCGCGCAGAGTAGAAAGGCTAGAAGAATTTAAGCCAAAATTATTAAAAGAAGGTGCGCCGGAAGTCCTTGCTATCAAATGCGATGTGACTTCTACGGATGATATTAACAATGCTGCTAAAGAAGCGGAGAAAGAATTTGGTAAAGTAGACATTCTTTTAAACTGCGCTGGATCTTCAAAAGACAAAGGTGTACTCGATATGAACGATGAGGAGTGGGATTTTACGATTGCAACTGATGAGACTTCGGTATTCAAAATGACACGCGCATTTGGTAAAATCATGAAGAAAAATAAATATGGCCGGATTATTAATATTGCTTCGATGTATGGTTTGGTGGGTAATACTGAAATTCCAACTGTAGCCTACCATGCTTCTAAGGGTGCTGTGGTAAACTTTACTCGGGCAGTGGCAGCTGAGCTTGCTACGGATGGTATTACTTGCAATGCTATTTGTCCAGGGTATTTTTATACAGAGCTTACGACTGCAGTGTTAGATACGGAGAGATTTCAGAATTTTGCTAAAACCATGGTGCCAATGCAAAGATATGGCAAACCAGGTGAGCTAGATGCTGCTGTGGTATTTTTGGCCTCTGAGGAGGCATCTTATGTTAATGGTGTGATATTGCCAGTAGACGGTGGTTATACAGCAATATAGACTTTTCTTTTGATAAAGAAAAGTCTAACAAAAGAAAATAAGTATAAAATTTGAAATGAATGTGAATTCCATTTCAAATTTGGAATAAGATTGGAGATAGGATGAATATTTATAAAGGAACCCAAACCGAAAAGAACTTGGAAAAGGCTTTTAAAGGAGAAAGTGAAGCAAGAAATAAGTATACTTTTTATGCTTCTAAAGCTAAAAAAGATGGCTATGAACAAATTGCAGCAATTTTTACCGAAACTGCAGATAACGAGAAAGAGCATGCTAAGATGTGGTATAAAGAGCTTCACGGTGGTGCGGTAGAGAACACCGAGACCAATCTAGAAGCAGCCGCCGAAGGTGAAAACTATGAATGGACTGACATGTACAAAGGTTTTGCTGAAACGGCAAGAGAAGAAGGTTTTGAAGATCTTGCCAAGAAATTTGAAGAAGTAGCATTGATTGAGAAATCTCATGAGGAGAGATATCGTCGCCTACTTTCTAATGTGCGCGAGAAGAAGGTGTTTTCAAAAGATGGTGAGGCGATTTGGGTATGTAGAAATTGTGGCCACGTGGTAATTGGCAAATCGGCACCAGAAGTTTGCCCAGTATGTAATCATCCACAGGCTTACTTTGAATTAAAAGCATCAAACTATTAATATTTGGGACTTTTTTGGAAAGGAAAGTTCCAATGAAAGAAACCATTATAAAAAAGAAATCAGGCGCATGTCCTGATTTCTTTTTTGATTATGATTTATTTATTTAATCTTTTAGCATCATACTTGGCTTTACCAAACCCAAGAATCAAAGTAAAGATGTTTGGTAGGAAGATGAGGCCAAGAGTGTATCCCACGCCTTTGCCAAAAGCTTTAGCAAGTTTGACTGCAATTGCAATAGTAAAGGCAATGCTAGATACACAAGTGATAGCTGTGGCGGTAAGATATACTGGATAATCCACCAATATATCATAGTTTATATGGTATCCATAAGAATCTTCTATGTATGGAGGCATGTTAGCGCCCATCATAATAGCGGCAATGATGCTGATGCAAAGCATTACCCAGAACCAATTTTTGATGCCACAAATCTTGAAAAGAATGTACGCATCATAAATTGGAATTAAAATTTTCCAACCTTTTTCGCCGGCTTTTTCAAAAATTCTCCAGCCAGCAATGATTAATAATACGCCAATAATTAAACTGATAGTGAGGACGGTGCCAAGGGTTGCACCTACGACTGCGGCTTGACCGGTGGTTAAACTATTGGCGCTGTCTAAATTGTAAGTCAAAGTATTCATATACTCCTTTCTACTTTATACTTATGTTAATTATATCATAAAAAATAAAAGCGCAAGCGCTTTTTATTACTCATTTGTTCATGGAGCCGACTGTATGGGATACAGACTACTCCACTCGGAATACCAATCAAAAATGCAAGCATTTTTGCTTGCTATTCTCTCGTGGAGCCGACTGTCAGGCTTGAACTGACGACCTACGGTTTACAAAACCGTTGCTCTACCAGCTGAGCTAAGTCGGCGTGTTTTTATTATATCATACTTTGTGCTATAATTAAAGTTATGGATATAATTTTAGGTGTGATAGGGGGAGTAATTATAATTCTTTTAATAGTGGTTATTTTTTTAGTTTTAAAAAACAAGCCACAAGCAAATGGAGATGCCAAAAAGCTGGAAGAACGCTTGATTAGGATGGAAGGTGAAATTGCCAAATTAAATCCAGAAATCGATCGGAATTTTCGCGAAAACCGTAAAGAGATTGCTGAGAATCTCGAGAGGCTTCAGAATGGCAATGAAAAGAAGCTTGAAGAGATGCGTGAGACGGTAGATGAAAAATTAAAAGCGTCCGTAGAAAAGAGATTTAACGAGAGCTTTAAGACGATTTCTGGGCAGTTATCAGAAGTTTATAAGGGTTTGGGTGAAATGAAAGGGATGGCTAACGAGGTGGGTGATCTTAAAAAAGTGATGGAAGGAGTGAAAACTCGTGGGATTTATGGCGAAGTACAGCTGGGCGCAATTATAGAAGATACTTTGTCTAAAAATCAATATGAAGAAAATATTGCTACCAAACATGGCTCTAATGATAGAGTGGAGTTTGCAGTAAAAATGCCAGGGAAAGAGACTGATGTGTTTTTGCCGATTGACTCTAAGTTTCCGGTGGAGAATTACTCGAGGTTGGTGGCGGCCTATGATAGCGGCAGTAAAACAGAGATAGCGGAATACCAGAAGGCGCTAGCTTCAGATGTCAAAGAGCAAGCGAAGAAGATTTCTACTAAGTATCTGGACCCGCCAAAAACTACCGATTTTGGGATGATGTTTGTGCCAACGGAATCATTGTATGCGGAGATTATTCGGATTCCGGGCCTTTCTGATGAGATTAGGCAAAAATATAATATCACGATTGCTTCGCCTTCCACACTTCCGGTAATGCTTTCTGGACTTTTGATGGGTTTTAGGACGGTGGCGATTGAAAAACGTTCGGCAGAAGTGTGGCAGACTTTGGGAGCGGTAAAAGCGCAGTTTGGCAAATTTGGAGATCTCTTGGATGGAGTACAAAAGAAATTGCAAGAATCTGCCAACAAAATTGAATCAGCCAAAACCACTTCTCGTCAAATCGAGAGAAAACTCAAAAATGTGGAAGAATTACCCGAAGCTGAATCGGTAAAGTTGATTGGTGAATTGTAAAAAATACTAGACAAGTATTTTGGTTGTGCTATAATAAACTTATGTTAAAGATCGTACATAATCTAAAGAAAACCTCTGCTATTATTGTTAGCGCCTTATTCTTTTCTCTCCCCTCCACCCTCTTAATGGGGGGGGGGTGCAACCGCAACTAGCGTAGATACCACCGTCACTATCAAACCCAGTCTGAGTCTTAATATCCCCACTAATACTATTGTCATGAATCTAGATCCATCCAATCATACTTTTGATGAAAAAGATTTAACTATTAAAGTAGGCACTAATAACCTATATGGCTATAAGCTATTTGTAAGTACTGCCAGTAGTACTAGTAATACCGATCTAGTTAATATAGCAGATAATACTAAAACCATAGAGAACCTTAATACTTCCTATTCTGCATCAGATTTTGAGAACTGTACTAGTACTAATACTAACTGTATGAACAAATGGGGTTATAGACTAACTCCTAATGCTCCTGCTTCTTCTGGTAGCTACGGAATCTTTACTCCAAGTGATTCTACTCCCATTATGGAATCTACTGAGCCAGTGAATGAGGATACTGCTACTATGGGCTTTGCTGCTAAAATAGACTACAACAAACCAGCAGGACAATATGAACTAGACTTAAGCTTTAAAGCTTTACCTACTGTTACTACTTACTATATGCAAGACATAGCAACAGACCAAACTCTAGCTAATACTGTCTGTACTGAAGAACCTACTGTAGTCATAGACAAACGTGATGAACAGGCCTATACCATTAGAAGAATTAATGGTACCTGCTGGATGGTGGAGAATTTGCAGTTTACTGGAACAGAGTTAGACAGCACTACATCCAATATTGCGCCAGAATATACGCCACAAAATCCATATGTAGCGACGTATTATGATTTGGAAAGTGATGGTGGCACAGGTAATAGCTGTCATAGCGGTTCAGGCGGTTATATAAACTCTTGTATCCACAAGGCTGAAATCACTATTCAAAATACCCCAATAGACCATGACTCCCCTTCCATCACTACCTCTACGGTATGGTACAACTATGCTGCCGCTACTGCTGGAACTATTACTGGACTTCACAATACAAATCCACAGCTTTATGACATTTGCCCAAGTGGGTGGAGATTGCCAAATCTATCTGAAATCCAATATATAGGAAGTGACGATGCTAATATTGATATATTTGCAGCAATTACTGGGGGATATTATAGTTATAGTGGTAACTTACTTGATACCACTATTCTCGGATCCTGGTGGTCGTCTACGACAACAAGCAAGGATAATGTAAGATGGCTACTTATTCACAAAAATGACACTTTAGGGTTTTATGATACGGTAGAAGGCAGAGTAAGTGGTAGATATATTCGCTGCGTGATGAGTCCTACCACTATTAATAATCTCACTTATATGCAAGATTTTGCCAAACTAAATGAAAGTGATAATGCAGTGAAGAAAACTCAGGTGATAAATTCTATGACTACAGATCAAGCTTATACATTAAATGATATTAGAGACAATCAAACATATGATATCAAAAAACTTGGTGATGGTAATGTCTGGATGACGGACAATTTGTTATTAGGCTACAATGCAAGCAATCCAACTAACTATGATGTAACAATTACTTCAGCTAACACTAATATTACTGATTCGACTAAAACCATTAAATTTTATGATGCTATTAGCAATAAAGCAAGTGGCGGATATTGCTATGCGACTTACAATTACAGTACTGAGGTTGGAACTGGTAATGGTAACAGTTATCCGTGTATTCATAGCGGTAGCGATAATAACGGCGATGATACTGTTTGGTATAATTATGCTGCAGCCTCTGCTGGAACCATTACGGGGCTAAACAACACGACTGAAGCCAGTCAGGATATCTGTTCAGCTGGGTGGAGATTGCCAAATACAACAGAGCATGCAAACCTCATTAGCTACGTTTCTAATTATAATTTAGTGTATGGAGGTTATTACGTAGGGGGAGTACTCAATGATGCATCGGTTAGATCTTATTGGTGGTCGTCATCGGTAGGGACAACTACTACGCCTCCACTCTTTCGTAATACATTACGGTACTACTCTGGTGAAGTTTTAGTTAGAAATAATTACCGAGGGACAGACGGCCTCTATGTTCGCTGTGTGGCAAAATAATTAACGAACTGAATTTTTATTTCGCCTATTTACAATTTACCTAACTTTAAAAAAGGCTCGCTGATTGAGTGAGCCAGGGGAGCTTAACTTGCATGGTTCT
>CAZHGO010000042.1:0-5542 GCA_964532185.1 uncultured Candidatus Saccharibacteria bacterium
AAAAAATGGTGGGTGATGAGGGGCTCGACTCGAAGAGCGAGCCCTATTTTTCCCACAAAAAAATGGTGGGTGATGAGGGGCTCGAACCCCCGACCTTCTCGGTGTAAACGAGACGCTCTAGCCAACTGAGCTAATCACCCACTTCTTATATTATATCAGTTTACCCTAATTTTGTCCAGAAAATTGCGAGTTTTTGGACATTTGTCCAAAAACCGCCAATTCCAAAAATTTTTTCCAAAAAACCATGCTAAAATTATCGCAATGGAGGAGAAAGGTTTATGTTAGATGTTAAAAATTGTCGTCTACGATGGTGGATATGGCGGGGAAGCGTTTGCGGATCAGCTAGAAGAAAGTTTGCCAGTGGTCGAGATAATTCGTGTAATAGATTGGCGCAGTTCTGATAAATTATTAAAAAGCCCAAAATCCGCCCGCCACACTGCTTTGGAAACCCTAAGGCCTTATATTGGTCGCGTAGATTTAATTATTCTGGCCAATCACCTACTTGCTACTACTAGTCTTAAATATTTTACTCGTAAGTTCAAAAATCAAAAGTTCATCGGCTTAAAACTTCCAGAATTAGATACTTTCGTTGCTCGTCCCACCATTATACTCTCTACCAGAGCTCTTTCCAAAACTATCAATTATCACAATTATCTTTTTCGTTTAAGGAGAAAAGCTAATACCATTTGTCTAGACGATTGGCTGCCTCTGATAGATGATGGTGAGTTAACTAACCGCATGATTAATCGTGAATTAAGTAGGTTTTGCACTAAATATCACTACACTCCCACCGAAGTTATTTTAGCCTGTAGCCACTTTCACGACATCGCCCCTAATCTCCGAAAATTAATGGGTCAAAACCTCAAAATTCACGACAGTTTTGAAAATACTATCAGAGACGCGTGCAAAGTTTTAAAAATCCGCGGTGGCACCGGTGTCAAAATTCACTAGGTGTGATATAATTGTATAGAGTAAAAGAAAGGGAAAAATGGAAAAACCAGCAGTTGATTTGGATGCAATGCGTCATACCCTCAGTCATGTGCTTGCGGCCGCTGTAAAGGAACTCTATCCCCATGTCAAATTTGGCATCGGTCCATCCGTAGACGACGGGTTTTATTACGATATAGATTTTGGCAAAACCAAAGTCACAGACCAAGATCTCGCCAAAATTGAGCAGAAGATGCACGAGATAGTCGCTAAAAATCTTCCTATGGAAAAACGCCTTTCTACTAAATCTGACGCTCTTAACTGGGCTAGGGACAACAAACAAGATTACAAAATTGAACTAATCGAAGAACTTCCAGAGAATGAAGAAATCAGTTTTTATGACCTCGGCGATATTTTCACCGACCTTTGCAAAGGTCCGCACGTCAAAAACACTAATGACATTGGCGCCTTTAAGCTTACGAGAATCGCCGGCGCTTACTGGCGCGGCGACGAAAAGCGCAATATGCTCACCCGTATTTACGGTGTCGCTTTCCCAACCGAAGAAGAACTAAATGAATACCTCAAGCGTCAAGCAGAAGCCAAAGAACGCGACCACAGAAAGTTAGGAAAAGAGCTAGATTTATTCTGTTTCTCAGATTTAGTTGGCGCTGGCCTCCCACTTTTCACCCCTCGTGGTACCGAGCTAAGAGAGCTAATGGCAAACTATTCCCTAAGTTTGCGTGGCAGAGAAGGTTTTAAGAAGGTTTGGACTCCACATATCACCAAAACCGACCTCTATAAAACTTCCGGTCACTATGCCAAGTTTGGCGACGAACTTTTCATGGTCCATTCCCAAGTAAATGGGGAAGATTTCGCTATGAAACCAATGAACTGTCCGCATCACGCCCAGATTTTTGCGTCACGCCCGCGCACTTATAAAGAGATGCCGGTTCGCTATATGGAAGCTACCACCGATTATCGCGACGAAAAAACCGGTGAGCTTGGCGGTCTTTCTCGTGTTCGCTCACTCACCCAAGATGATTCTCACGTTTTCTGTACCAATGAGCAGATCAAAGATGAAGTTAAACGCCTAGTCGCCATTGTCAAAGAGCTTTACACCACTATGGGTATGCAGAATCTCCGGGCTAGACTATCCTATCGTTCCGATGAAGATAAATATCTTGGCGACAAAAAACTTTGGGATATGGCACAAAAACAGATCAAACAAGCTGCCATCGACAATGGTCTAGACTACTTTGAACAAGAGGGCGAAGCCGCCTTTTATGGGCCAAAAATCGATTTCATGGCTGAAGACGCTTTGGGCCGCGAGCACCAACTTGCCACCATTCAGTTAGACTTCGTCCAGCCAGAGCGTTTTGGTCTAGAATTCATTAATAAAGATGGCAAAAAAGAACGCCCCGTGATGATTCATCATGCTACACTAGGTTCAATTGAAAGATTTTTGTCCGTCTTTATCGAACATACTGGTGGTTGGTTTCCATTCTGGTGTGCCCCAGAACAGGTGCGCATCCTCACTGTCAACGACAAGGTCTCGGATTATGTTGCCAAAATTACTGATATTCTAGGCGATATAATCTTAGAAAAACCTCTCAAATATAACGAATTAAGGTATACTGTGGACGATTCTGGTGATTCTCTCGGCAAGAAAATCAAACGCGCCACCGAGATGAAAATCCCAGCCGTCTTAATCGTCGGTCCCAAAGATGCCGAAGCAGGCGAAGTCTCTGTGCGCTTACGCGACAAGGAAGAAAAAGTTAAGCTAGCCAAACTCGCAGACTACCTAAGAAATATGTAGTTGGTTTAGAAATGGTTTTTGAGGAACATAAATGAGATTTAGACCAGATTTTCGAATGCCATTTTTATCAACATCACAGCGCGCGAACGACCCCAGCGAACGTAGTGAGCGAATAAGGAGTGAGCGCCTGACTGAATGTTGTAAAAATGGCAATGAGAAAGTCCAAAGTTCCGAAAAAACCATTTCTAAACCCGTTCTGATCATTCTAGGCCCAACGGGTTCTGGCAAGACTGGCGTTTCTATTGAGCTTGCCAAAAAGTTAAATGGCGAAATCATCTCTGCCGATTCTCGCGCGATATACAAAGGCATGGATATTGGTACTGCTAAACCCACTAGGGAAGAAATGTCTGGCATTCCACACCATGGTTTAGATTTAGTAAAACCCGGCGAAAGATTTACTGTCGCGGATTGGAAAGCCTATGCTAGTGCCAAAATTCAAGAAATTAAAGCCAAAGGCAAGCTACCAATTGTTGCTGGTGGCACTGGCTTATATATAGACGCACTTATTTTTGACTACCACTTCAAAGGCCCAACTGGCCAGAAAATTGGGGACTTTGAACAAAAAAGTTGTTCAGACAGAACAGAGATAAAGGGCGATTATTGCCTAATAGGCATCAAATGGCCCTCTGAAAAATTGCGAGAGAGATTAAAACAGCGTATAGAACAGATGTTTACAGAAGATTTATACAAAGAGGTTAAAAAACTTGTTCAATTATACGGATGGGATAACCAAGCCATGAAAAGCAACATTTATGAATTTGCTTATAAATATACTAATGACAAATTAACTTTGGATGAAGCCAAAAAGAAAGCATTTTATGAAGACTGGCATTTGGCCAAACGCCAGCTCACTTGGTTCAAACGAAACCCGCATATTATTTGGCTTCCGCTTGAACAAATTGAAGACTTTGTGATAAAATTATATTCAGAATGAGTAAAGAGAGTAATACACCAACAGAAAAATTATTTGGTTCCAAAACCCGTGCCAAATTATTGCAACTATTTTTTGGTAGCCCGACCAAATCTTTTTATATCCGTGAGATGACTAGAGTAATAGACGAACAAATCAACTCTGTCCGTCGCGAGCTATCCAATCTCGAAAGTATCGGTATCATCAAAAACGAGTCATTTGACAACAAAGTTTATTACTCAGCCAATAGTAAACATCCATTCTATCGTCCCATGATTGAGATCTTTTCCAAAAAAATTAACTCAACCCGTGAGCAGGACGTCAAAGAATCCACGTGGGATGAATATTGTCGTCCAGTCAGAAATTACCTCGCCGGTCTTATTGTTACTAACCGTTTGCCAGGCCAAGATGGCTTAGATCTTCTTATTATCGGCAACGATCGCACCAAGAAGCTTACCCGTTGGGCCGAAGTAATAGAGAAGAAACAGGGAAAGACTATCAACTATGCCATCATGACCCCAGAAGATTTCACTTATAGAAAGAGCGTCAGAGATAGGTTTGTAGAAGACGTCCTAGAAATGGAAATCATCGAAATTATCGATCCAGAAAATCTCATCAAAGGCAAAAAATAAGGAGGTAAAATGTTTGAGATAGAAAGTAAAAACCAAGACACCATCACTATTATCACCAAAAAATCCACCATCAATTTTAACATTGCTGATTTTACTATTGACGCCGGCCTTGCTGTTGGCAAGATTACTGGCCCTGGTGAATTTGAGATTGGCGACGCCACCATCCGTGGCATTGGCACCAAAGACAATCAAACCATCTATGATGTAGAAGTTGGCGGCATACATGTTGGCATTATTGGTGGTATAGAAGAAAATCTGGACGACCTCGTTGCTGATATTCTTTGCACTTCATCTGTTCGCGCCGTGCGCGAACTTGAGCCAAAGTTAGTAATTGCAATGGGCAATGTGGATGGGATGGTCACAGATTTAAAACTTACCGCGAGAACTGAGAAAAAACTCAAGGTCAAATCTCTCGACTCTCTTCCAGCTGTTAAGGAAGTGGTGGTCTTAAATTAATGAACTTCGATCCTGCAAGAATCATCATCGTTCTCTTGATTGCCGTATTCTCAGTGATTTTGCATGAGCTCTCTCATGGGGCAGTAGCCTATTTTCTGGGAGACAAAACAGCCAAAGATGCGGGCCGGCTCACGTTCAACCCACTCAAGCACATCGACCCATATATGTCTATCCTCGTGCCGGTTGTACTTTATATTTTAAATGCCCCAGTTTTTGGCGGTGCCAAGCCAGTCCCAGTTAATTATCACAACCTCAAGGGAAAGGAATGGGGTATGGCTCTTGTGGCGCTCGCCGGCCCTTTTACTAACTTTCTCTTAGCTCTCATCGCCTTTTTAATCGGCTGGTTTTCCGGCGCCCTGCAGCACGATCCAAACGGTCTGTTATTTTTCACTTTTGCCGAGCTTGTCTATCTTAACCTCGGCTTTATGCTATTTAATCTTATCCCTATTCCACCACTAGATGGCTCGCGCGTCTTGTATGCTATCGCCCCAGATTCCGTCCGTAACATCATGAGCAAAATGGAAGTTTACGGTTTTATCATCGTTTATGCTCTCATTCTCATCTTCGGCGAGCTCTTCTCCAGCCTAATGCTAAACGGCATAACTGGAATAATTGAAATATTTTACAAGCTAGTCGGTAATTAACAAAATTTGAAATGGAATTCATTTTCATTTCAAATTTCAAACTAGTTTCTTTCGTTGGGGCTTTCTTTTCCAAAGAAAGCCCCAATATGGTATAATTAGGTTAGCCCTAGTGGCGGCATGATTTTCCTGAATAATCATGTTATAGGGATTTCGTGGC
>CAZHGO010000043.1:0-5445 GCA_964532185.1 uncultured Candidatus Saccharibacteria bacterium
ACTGTGGCTCAGGCTTATGCCAGCACCAGTGGCAGTGTTACTTATACTACTACCAGCACCACTTACTATCCTGCCAGCACTTACTATACTTTACAAAGTATGTCTGCCACTACTTGTAGCAAAATTACACCTAACCAATACGGCATTGTAGTAGATAATAGGGATGGTAATACTTACAAAATTGGTAAACTAGAAGATGGTAGGTGCTGGATGGTGGATAACCTGGCTTTAGATCTTGGCAGCACATCAGTTCTAAATTCTATTACTACTTCTAATACCCATATAGATGCTGCCTCACTCACTAGTTTAAAAAGCGGTAACCGTAGTGCTGGGGATAGATATGCTACCGCTGGGGTAACTTCATCTTGGACTACGACAGACTCATACACCAAACCAATGATGAAGAAAGATAATTTTTATTGCACTTCTTCATCATGTAATCCTGTTAACGGCGGACCATATGATAGCAATATGATTGCGCCTAATTCCACTCCATACAATAGCAATATAGAAGGTTCTTACGGTATAGGCGCAAATAAATTTGGTATCTTATACAATTATTGTGCAGCTTCTGCAGGCAACTATTGTTATGATAATACCGGAAACAATGCCCCACCAGTTAATGCAACTACTAATTATGATATATGCCCCTCTAATTGGAGATTAGCTAGAGGTGGCACTATCGAAGACATCGTCACAAGTAATTATAATGAATTCTACGCTCTTTATGCAGCTGTAAATAAATTCTCCGCTGTTCCGTCCACTGCCACTAATTCTCTTAGTTTTCAATTTATATTTTCTGCACCATTATCAGGATTATATTATGGTTCTGGAGGGACTAGACAAGGAATTCAAGGATGTTTTTGGACTTCTACATATTATAATGATTACAGAATTTATTTTATAGAATCTACATTAACTAGTGTCGCAGTCAGGAGTACAAACTATCGTTACAACGGTAAATCAGTCCGCTGCATTGCTCAAAATTAAACCTCAAAAACTAACAATTTCTCACCTTGAACTAACCCTACGCCAAAAATCCCAACCTCTCGCCACAAGTGTCAGCAAGATACATTATATCAGCAAGCACTTTTCCTATTTCATTTTCAGAAAACCCTCTTTCGCCCCACTCAAAAATTACTTCTGTAATTTCCGCAGCACAAATCCTTAGCACCCTATCCGACACTGTAATTTTAGGCCCTAATTTCAAAATCATTTCCATCACCACTCCTCTATTTCCAAACTTCACAAATATTCCAAAAATTTGCTGATTTTTTACCATAAAAATCAACATCTCTAGGCACAACATTTTTAACCCTATTTTCTCATTCTTCATTCTCTTTTCAATCACCAATTCATATTCCGCCAGAATATTTTTTTCACAATCCGGAATAATCTCAAGGATAGAATGATGATGGGTATAAACTGTCGAATACGCTATTCCAGCCTTATCAGCTAATTGTCTCATTGTACAATTTGGATTATCAAAAAAGACCGCAAGAAATTTTTCTTCGGTCTTTTTATAACGATGATCGCTCATCCCACCCATATTATTATTCTATCACGGATAGAATTAGTACATTTCAGGGGCCGGAGAAATCGGCTTCTCCTCCGGAATTTCACAAATCAGTGCCCCCATTGTAATCGCGGTTGCCGCAATCGAAGTAGCATTTTTGACCGCTTCTTTGGTCACCTTAGCCGGATCAATCACACCTGTCTTTTTCAGATCTACCAAACCATCATCAGGTTTCATTACATTTACGCCAAACCCAGGTTTAGCAGATTCTACTTCTGCCAATAATGCTTGTGCATTTAATCCTGCATTTTCCATAATATGCACAAATGGAGTTTTGAGCGCTTCTTTCACAATTCGCGAACCATTATCAGATTCATCCAAATCGCCCGCCAAATTCACCAAAGTCACACCACCACCAGTTACGATGCCTTCGGCAAGTGCTGCTTTAGTAGCCGCCACCGCATCATCAACTCGGAATTTCTTCTCGTCAATCTCGGTTTCGGTCGCACCACCAACTTTAATTACTGCTACTTTGCCACAGAGTGCTGCTGCTCGTTTTTCAAATTCTTCTCTCTCATAATCAGATTTTGCTGCATCTGCCAAAGTCCGAATTAAAGCTATTCTTTTATCTACTTCTGCCTTCGCACCCGCGCCTTTAATAATCGTAGTTTCATCTTTAGTCGCAATCACTTTGCCACAAGAACCCAAAACCTCAAGACCAACCTCCTGAAGCTTCAAACCTTTATCACCAGACACTACTGTAGCATCAGTCAAAATCGCAATATCTTCCATCACTTCTTTTCTTCTATCACCAAATGCCGGAGCTTTAAGAACCAAAGAATTAAATACACCTTTAAGCTTATTCAGAACCAAAAGTGACAAAGCTTCCCCTTCTACTTCTTCTGCCACAATCACCAAATCTTTCTTTCCTGCCTGTGCGCATTTTTCAAGCAGTGGCAAAATGTCTGCTGCTGCCGAAATTTTATTCTCTGTCACCAAAATCAAAGGCTTATCAAACACTGCTTCTTGGCGATTTACATCGGTCACAAAGAAAGCCGATGCATAGCCTTTGTCATAAGAAAAGCCTTCCACAATTTCTTGTTCCATTTCAAGACCTTGGCCTGCTTCTACCGTCACCACACCATCCTTACCAATCTTCGAAATCACTTCAGCAATCAGTTCACCAATCTCTGCATCACCAGCCGAGATTGTAGCTACCTCTGCCACTTTTTTAGAATTACCCTCAATCTTTTCTGCAGATTTTTCAATTCCCTTTACAATTTCAGCGCCAGCTTTTTCAATCCCCCGTCTAAGCTCCATTGGGTTCACACCGGCAGCAATCAATTTATTTGCTTCCGACAGTATATTATATGTAAGAACCGTTACCGTAGTGGTACCATCACCTGCAACTTTGTTTAATTTTTGCGCTGCAGTTTTGATTAATTTAGCACCTACAGCTTCGCCCATTGTATCTTCTTTAGATGGAAGATCCACAGCCTCGGCTACCGTCACACCATCATGTGTAATCACCGGTGCACCGTAATCTTTTTCAATAATGACATTCTGCCCTTTTGGCCCAAAAGTCACTTTTACTGCATCATAAAGTTGTTTAGCCCCAGAAAGAACCTTTTCTCTGGCTTCTGTTTCGTAATAAATTTTCTTTGCCATTTTTAACTCCTATAATGTCGCGAGGACATCTTCCTCTTTTAAGATAATATAATCTTTATTGTCTAATTTAATCTCGGTTGTAGAATATTCTTTATACACAATCTTGTCACCTTTTTTCACATCTTTGACTTCTTTTCCTACCGATTCCACCACTGCATAAGCTGGTTTTTCTTTGGCCTCACCAAGAAGAATCCCAGATTTAGTTTTTTCCAGTGGCTTTTCTACCACTGCTACAATTCTGTCTTTTAACGGTTTTAGTGCCATAATTTTAACTCCTTTTAGGAGATTATAGCACAACTTTCTAGCACTTGCAACTTATGAGTGCCAATCCACTCATCTACTGCCTTTTTTACCCCCGGCAGTGCCGGATTATTATAATCATGCACTATAATAATTCCACCATCGCTCATCTTATTCTCCACTAATTTAAGACTATCTTTAATTGATTCATAAAAATCCCCGTCAAGAAATGCAAAAGCGATTTTATCTGGCAAATCTTGAGTTTCCAAATCCGAGAACCAAGCTTTTTTAATCATCGGCACTTTTAGCCCGGCTCTCAAAAATCTTTCTTTCACTTCCCTTTTTGTTACCAAAAGTTCCCCTTCTTTAAAATTCTCGCCTAGTGGCGAACTGTCTTTTTTAGATTTTTCCGGCAATCCTTCAAACGAATCATAAATAAATAACGCCTTAGAAGCATCATTCTGGACAACTTCTGCCAGCACCAAAGATGTGTCACCTTTGTAACACCCCAGCTCCACAAAATCCCCAGGAACCTCCAAACATTTTTTAGCAATTTCTATAATATTTTCCGTTTCAATTTCAGAAACCTGATCATTCTTCCACGTCATTTTACCAACTTCCTAATTACTTAAGCTCAACTTTTTTTAAATCTCGCCTAGCATAAATAATTCGCATTACCAAAACCCTCATATTATCTTTATCCACATGATAAAGCAAAGCATATTTTCCAACTTTTGCTAATCGGTATTTTAAATTTCCTTGGAAACTAGCAAATCTCTCAGGCATAAAATCCAAAGAAAATGCCAAGTCCAATATTTTGTCATTCCATTTTTTCACACTCGCAGAAAAAAGCGATACTTCAGCAATTTTGTCCAAAATAATTACAAGATCATCTTTGACCCTTGGCATCAAAATAACTTTATATTTAGAAGCCATATTTCATTGCCATCTCTCTCCGCACCTCATCAACAGTATAATATTTTCCTTCCTTTACCTGCTTTTCTGCTTCATCTAACATTGCTTGAACTTCTTCGTCAGTCATCAAAGACAAGTCCGGTATATTCGCTCTTTTCTTTAATCTCATCGGAGTTTTTTGATGCCTCACCGTCCAAGCCAAAAACTGTTCCAACGCCTGAGACATTGTAGTGCCATTTTTTTCAAAATAATCTTCTGCCTGGGCTTTCAAACCAGGATTAATTCTAATGTGTACATCTGCAGTTTTCGTTGCCATAATTTTATTCCTTTATTAAAACCTGTCCTCATTTTAGCAAATTTGTGTACACATTTCAAGAGTAAAATTGTGAAAACATGGAAACAAGTTGCCATTTTATTCTGCTCGTGCTACAATAAAAGTGCAATATCTAATGATTTTCATCAAAACGACAGGTCAATTTTATTTTAAAATTGACAAATCGAATTGAGTATAAAAATGGCATCACGAGTTTTCGTGAGTACTCAATTCGACATGTCGGATGAGAATCATTGAATATTGCAGCTCGTGGTGCCGTTTTTAATTGGTACCACACAAAAAAATAAGCGAGGTACTATGAAAGTCATACAAAATACCAAAAAACAAATAAAGATCCTTTATGTATTATACATAATATTTAGTCTATTCATCACTAATTCAGTTTTCGCCGAAAGCATAGAAACTTCCGTTACTATTAAACCCAGTCTTTCACTCAATATTCCTACTAATACTATTACAATGAATTTAGATCCGTCTATTAATACTTTTGCTGAACAAGATTTAACTATTAAAGTAGGCACTAACAATCCAGATGGTTTTAAACTTTATGTTACTACACCTAGTAATAATACAGATTTAGTTAATACTGCAGATAGCACCAAAACTATCCCTAATCTCACAAGTTCTTATGCTACTTCTGCCTTTCCGGTAAACAATTGGGGGTATAGAATCACGGAAGATGCTAGTTCTTCATCAGGTAATTATGGAGTGTTTACTTCTTCTGATAGTACACCTATTATGCAGACTACAACTGCAACTAACGAGAAGATGG
>CAZHGO010000044.1:0-5342 GCA_964532185.1 uncultured Candidatus Saccharibacteria bacterium
AATACCGGAAGGCTTCCATCAAATTATTTTTTTATTTTTTTACCAAAGCAAACAAATTAGTTAGTTTTTTAGTAATAATATAAAAATGTGCTATAATATATACATAACCAAAATAAAACAAACATGGACACCAATATATTATTACAGATTTTACTTTTAATCGGCGGCTTTGTTATTTTGATTAAAGGTGCCGACTGGCTCGTAGATGGCGCATCTTCCGTGGCATCTAATTTTAAAGTGTCCAAACAACTCGTCGGTCTTACCATCGTTGCCTTCGGCACCGGTGCGCCAGAACTCGCCGTTTCTATCACTTCTATGGTCAGCGGCAACACCGATATGCTACTTGGTAACGTCATGGGTAGCAACATCATCAACATTCTACTTCTAATCGGCGTCGCGGCGCTTATCTCTCCCATCAAGGTCAATAAAAATACCATTTCCAAAGAACTTCCACTCCTTCTTCTTACCACGCTCGGTTTAGTTTTTCTATTCCTAGACACCACCATTTCTGGCGCCAACGAAAACTGGATTACTAGAAGCGACGGCCTTATCTGCGTTTTATTCTTTGCAATATTTCTATATTACATCATCCAACTCACGCGCAAAAACAAAAAAGAGCGCCACAAAGTAGAAAAACCCAAATGGAAACTCGGTAAATCATTCATTTTTGTATTACTAGGTCTTGTCGGTGTAGTGGGTGGCAGTCAACTCGTAGTCAGCTCTGCCTCAACGCTCGCCGGCGTCATGGGAATT
Source organism: uncultured Candidatus Saccharibacteria bacterium (assembly GCA_964532185.1). Classification (GTDB taxonomy): domain Bacteria; phylum Patescibacteriota; class Saccharimonadia; order Saccharimonadales; family Saccharimonadaceae; genus Nanosyncoccus. The sequence goes on from CAZHGO010000044.1 coordinate 754, forward strand.
TCTGATCGCATCATCGCACTCACCGTCGTCGCCTTCGGCACCTCGCTCCCAGAACTTGTCACCACCATCACTGCAGCGAGAAGACACGAAAACGAACTTATGGTCGGCAACATCATCGGTAGTAATATCTTTAATATCTGTATCGTACTCGGTCTCCCGGTCGCCATTTTTGGCGGCATCAAACCAGAAAGTTTTGAAATGATTGATGTCATAATGATGGTCGCTTCTGCTGCACTTCTCTGGCTTGTCGCAAGACGTGGCAGCCCAATTTCCAAAAAAGAAGGCTCTTTTATGCTCATCGTCTTTGCCGTCTACTACGGCTACATCATCGCCAACACCCTCGCCACAATATAATTATTTTTCAATTTTCTTAATCAAAACTTTCCCACGTTTTGCCAACATCCCAGCCTTTTCAATCAAAGCTCCCACTTTTTCTTTGTCAGACTTTTGCTTAGATTCATCAAATGCTTGTTGCTGACGCTTCAAATCTCCATAAAACCCGGTTCCCCTCGCTGCATTCCAAAAAATCTTTTCGCCCGGCACATTTTTATAATGCCACGGCTTATTAAACAAATTAAAATGAACCAACTTAGTTTCCTTCGCAAATTCTTCCGTTGGCTCAGCATTCCATTCCGATCCAAAATGTCCAATAGAGCCTCTCAAAATCACATTGAGATAATCTTGGTCTGGCGCCACCAAATCTGCATCGTATTTTTGAATCATCGCCACCATCGTGGAGAGATATTTCATTTTGCGCATTTTTCTTAGATCCATCAACATCACCCCATCATTTACGTATTCTTTGTGCGGAACTTTAAGCGCCTTTTCTACATAATCTCTAAACTCTTTGATATATTCAACTTTTGGATCTATCATCGCCATCACCACATTATCGCCTAGTTCCATATCAAATAGCTCACCAATATCACCGCGAAGAATCGTATCACTATCTATATACACCGCCTTCTCATACCGCGGGAATAAAAGCGGAATAAAAAATCTATAAAAATACACCGCCTTTGAGAAAAAATCACCCATACCTTTTTTGGACGACACATACTTAATTACTGCCCTAAGATATATGCTATGCGTAATCTTTTTAAATTGAATTGCACAGTTATCCGTCACTAGACTTCTAAATCTCAAACGATTAGTAAAACTTAGCCCGTCGTGCAAAATTATCACTCGATAATAACGCTTTTTGTTAGAATGTTGCATCAAAGAATGAATTGATGCTGCCGCATATGGTGCATAATCATTATTAATCGCCACAAAAACCGGCACCACCTTCGTCAATCTATCTAGCGGTAAACCCGTCCTAAAAATACTCATGACTTCTTTATTTTATCAGATTTTTTGATATATTTAAAGTATTCATAAGTATTTTTCTTAGCATATTTTTTCATACTTTCATAAACTTTTTTTGCCAGCATCTCTTGGTTTTTTTCATCAGAAAGTTTTGGATCAGGAAAAAACGGTCCATCTACATAAATATCCATTCGCGGCAAATCCCGTTTACCATTTTTACGTTTATGGTAAGTTGTAGTCATACTAAATACTGGCAAATTATTTCGCACCGCATATTTAAAAGATTTTCCGCCCGCCGGAAATTTCCGAATCGTCGTCGCGTATGGCCACACATGTGCCTCTGGATAAATCACCAGACACTTTTTTTGCTTTACCAGCCTAACATCCACCGCCTCGTTCATCGCCTTTTTTTCGTCATCATTTGTACCCAGCGGTACTCCACCAATCATTGGCAACATTGGGCCAATTTTTGGGATTTTCAAATTCACCGGAGAAATCACCGTATAAATTCTTCTATCTGCAGCGAGCGCCGGGCCAAATACATCATGAAACGGATTCGTATGATTACAATACATCACATATCCAGTTCCTCGCGCTTTTCTCAATTTTTCCCGCCCATAAAACTTGGCCTTCCAATAGCATTTTTCATACCAATGCCCAAACATCCAAAAAATTAAAAACATCAACTGCGACTTCGCTCGCGTCAACCAGCTTTTGGGAATGTACTCATAGCCTTCCGGAAGCGAAACTTTTTCTTTGCGTTCCTGTTCATCGGTTTTAATCGGATCATCTTCTTCAGAATCATAATAAAATATCCGCTCATTTTCCGGAATATCTTTTTGGAATAATTCTGCCTTTGCCATTATGTATAATTATAACATGTAAAAATTATAATTTTTTGCGTAATCTACTATACTCTTCCAAAATATCATCATACCGATGAATTTTTAAAATCTCGTGAACTTTTTCAATCTCGTAAGGCTTTACTTTTTGAACTCTAAAATATGGCCAGAATTTAAAATTATTTGAAAAATGATGCAGCACTGTTTCTCTGTCTGGTCTTTCGCGCTGGTCATTATATTTTAGTGGCAAAATTTTCCGTTTTGAAATACTTTTATTCAAAGCTGCTTGGTCTGCCAGCATCATCCACCTTTTACCGCAAAGAGCCACCGCCTTCTCAAACATTCCGGATTTTTTACATTCCGACATATTGAATAGCATCACCCCAGAATTCATATAATCCTGCACAAATAATCCATGATAATGATAAAATCTCCGCCCATAAATATCCAAAACTCCCGCCGCTTCGATATCCGTCAAATCCATATGATAAAATTCCGAAATGTCCCTGCAGCATACCACATCATAATCAAGATACAAAATTCGGTCCAACTTACTAAGTTCTGGAATTTTGTCCGCATACAAACGCAGCATTGAGCATGGTGTAAAATACGAGCCCATATTCTTTTTCGGTAAATTTTCTACAAAAACTTTCGTTGCATCAATCAATTTCACAAAACTCGCCGCATTTCTTTCTTTTACCAACCCATCCAAAAATTTTGTAGTTTTTTCCGTAAACGGAATTACATTTTCGTATTTAATTGTCGCAATAAAGATCTCAAGTGGTTCATTATTATATTTCAAAAGCGATAGCACCGAAACCAGCACCCCAGAGTCAATTCCCTTGTCACCGCAATATAATATATTCATATAATTATATTATATCAGAAATCAAATTCCTCAGTAGTGGTTTCAGAAGTGGTTGTTTCTGTAGTCGTAACATCGGCAGGTTTATTGTCTTTGCAAAATACTCCATTCTCCAAATAACCATAAACTGCAAAACTACCAGCAGCGGTATCAACCACCGGCATCGGATTACCGTTTGCATCAGTGCCTCCACAATTCGCCCCGATTATAATGAATGCCTGTGCACCATTAGTAGTATCAGAGATTGCAGGTGCAAGATTACCTTCACTTTGCCATTTCCCAAAAGAATAAGCCTTTAGTTCATAACTATTACCATCCGGATCTTTACCAGTTTCATTAATCCACTTAGTAGGATTAAGGCTAGCTGGGTTCTTAGTCTGAACTAATTTTGAAATTTCACCATTATTAGACGCCGCAAACGATTCTACAGCTGTTATGACAGCAGAATAATCTTCAGTTCGCTGCGCATCGGCTTCAGAAAGTCCCTCCTGATTTCCTTCTCCATTAATATCACCATTTTCATCTGGCTCAGTTACTTCTGTATTGTATACAGGAGTTGCTGGTTGAGAAGATTTTTTACCAGAATTCATTATTACAATTACCGCAATAATTAGAGCAATTACTACTACACCGGCCACTGCACCAATTATTATTAAATTCCTTTTAGACTTAGGCGCAGAAGATTTATCGGTAAAAGTCGGCCCGCCAGTAGGCATGCTCGGCTGCTGTGGCATCATCGGCTGCAACGATTCCGGCTCCGACTGCATCGAATCTAGTTGCGATAATGTCGGCTCTGGCTGCATAGGTTCCGATTGCGTTGTCTGTAGCTGAGATTGTACATCCGACACTGGTTGTGGCACACCCATTATTGGCTGCTCCAACTCCGGCGTTGACTGTGGTACGCTCATCACCGGCTGGTTAGAACCCGGTACCGGCTGCGGCTCAGGAGCAGACCCCGCCCCCATCACTGGCATATTATCCCCCAAAGGGTTACTATTTGGAAAATTATTTTGATTATCTGGTCCCATCCTAATCCTTTTATAAAATCTTTATGCTTATCTATTTATTATACCATAAAATTTACATCAGAAAATATTTTTATCCACCGTAATCACTGGCCGAATACCGTAAAAATGTATATACGCATCATCATAGCGCAGCGCTGACGAATGACCTATTATTGCCCAGACACCCTTCCTGCCATCATCTTTATTAATCCAACCATGTGGTGTAGAAGTCCAATAACCGTCTGGCAGAGCTTTTGCAATCCCACCAAGATCCGGATCGTAATAACCATACCCATTATCCCAAGTTTCTTCATATTCACAACCAAAAATTGGATCTGCTGGGTCCGGCGACATACCTTGTTTGCAATTCTGAGTGTGGTTAATCAACCACGCATACCGACTCACCGGAGTAGGATTTTCACCACTTCCTTGGCGATTAGTATCCAAATAATAGTAAGTATCCTGTGCATCAAAACCAGTTTTCCCCGTAATGTCCGCCACCTCATACGCAGAAATCAGCCTAGGCGTAAATTGCCATTTATATTCTTCTGTCAATTTATTCATTTC
>CAZHGO010000045.1:0-5277 GCA_964532185.1 uncultured Candidatus Saccharibacteria bacterium
TTAACTAGCAATCGTTGTTCAATTGCTAATGTCGTCTTTAAAATCTTTATCGTTTCCAAATTGTTAACCAGAGAGTCTTAAAAGAATATTTTGAAGCCTTAGAAGCGACCTCAAAAGATTCCCTCGCTTTCTGTTTCTTTTTGTAGAGGTCGGAAAAGCCGACTTGCTTAAACTCCCCCCATTATATCGCACTTTTTTCTGAAAGTCAACCCCTTTTTCTAACTTTCCACAAAAATGCTACCTCTAAAGAAGTAGCATTCTAAACTTACCTGTCCTATTCTTCTGCAGTTCGAGTTTTCTTCGTCTTTTTACCACCCTTCACTCTCACAACAACCCACATTATTAGAGCAATGATTACGAACAATATCAAGAATAATAGCCACAATGGACATACTATAATCGTCTTCTCCACAATAGATTCCTCATTAAATATCTTGACCGTATGTTTTACTCTATAAATACCTACACCCAGCGTCTTTAAATTACCCGCAGCATCATGACATTCTTCAATGTGATATCTCGACGTCTCCGGCATAACCAAACTCTCTGTCGGATTCTCTTCGTTGGTACAAATCTCTTCATCTCCAAACAATGGCCAAACTTGCAAAGTAAACTTTGCATTCGTATGAACGTTACCATTATTCTTTACCATCGAAGTAGCAGTTAGTTCGTTTGTCATTAATAATCCAGGAAGATCATTTTCCAAAATTTCTGCATCGGATCTTGTATCGCCAGCGACCTCTGCATAAATAATCGAGGCAATCTGCGTAATACTCTGAACCGAAACATTCCCATTATTACTATCCACCCTTTCAGTGTCATCCTTTACTAAAATCGTAGCGTACTGTCCGCCTGCCGGCGCTGTTTCTGGCACATTTATTGTAAATCTCACCGTATCAGTCTCATTTGGCGCTACGCTTCCTGAATCCTTCTCTAAGGTAATCCAGTCCATAATCATATTGTAATTTGATACTATATCGGTATCCACTGTACCATAGTCGTCTATACTGTCACCATCTTGCTTTTGGCTAAAAGAACCTATTTTTACAGAATACTTTAAATCAATCTGTGCGCTATTCGGATTCGACACTGTAATATATTGCGTAGTTGTCTCGCCCGGAATCAAAATCAGTTTTTGCATCATCGGAGAGATAATAATCGTCGATGAGTTATCCTCCGCAAAAACATCTAGTGTTCCACAGATAGAACTTATTACTAATCCCACCGCTAAAAACACTGATTTTAATTTGATTCTTTTCATTTACCTCCTTATCACTTTATTTATTATATCAAACTATTCTTTAAAAGTACAACTAAACCCCTTACTCTCATAAATTTTTGTTAAATCTTCATTGGTGTATTTTTTTATATTATTCACATCTTCATGACTCAAGAAAAATAACTTTGCCGTTACTACATTTAAATCACTACCTACTTCTGCAAACAGATTAACCTTAACCTTTGATCCGTCATAATCAAATGTTGGATGTAAAATCTCTTGATCTACACCGTTAGCCCCCAAATAATTATTATAATCCGCATGCAACACCGACCGCGCCGTATCTGCCACCCCTTCTGCATTAAAAGTACCGTAGTAATTATAAGTCAATTTATCCGGTTTACTATCTGCGAAAATAATCTTTAACTGGTGCGAAGCTCTAATTACATTAGCCGCCGTAAAGAATGGATCTTCTGGGTCCATCGAATCACAATACAGCGCCCCAACAGATGACTCAGTGGTATCAGCAGTCGTTCTTGTCTCTTTACGGCTAAACAGTATCGATAGTATTGCCGCAATTAGCGCTATCAGACATAAAGCTACGGCGATTACTATTTTATTATTATTGTTTTTTGATTTCTTTTTCTCCTCCATTTTTTCCTCTCTTATATTCTCCCATTCTATCACATAATAACAAAAAATACAGTCCTATTTTTAGGACTGTATTTTTAAACTCTTATTATGAAGAAGCTGGGTGAGACAATGTATAAGTCACCTGACCAGTATAAGTGTCAGCCTGCTGAGTTGCGCTAATCCATACCTGATAAACCGTTGTCAATGTTGCACCACTCACGGATGAAGTCTGCCTGGCCACATCTGTAGCACTAGCTGGTACAGCCGTAAATGTTGTAAAACCGGTTGCACCAGTACCAGTTACCTTCATCGCCCAATTAGATGTCGCACCAGATGTCGCTGTACCAGTAGCAATATCTGTACCAGACCCGGATGCATTCATTGCCGTCTTAGTAGTCGCATCAGCGCCAGAACCTACCGCTGTCACGTGCCAACCTCCAGCATCGTTACAAGCAATCGTCATCGTAGTCGAACCAAAATCACTCTTTAATTGCTCATTAGTCATCGTCGCTGAATACGAATTAGCTAAACTAGTTGATGTAATCGTACAAGCAGAATTGATAGTAACTTGCACAGTATCAGTTACGGTAGTACCAGTAGCCGCAAAGGCGCTAGCCATAGGTATAACTGCAATTATTGTTGATGCGCCCGTGATGATTAACTTTTTCATTTTTTTTCTCCTCCCACATTATTGTGGATTGTTATTGTTATTTTTATTTACTCTATATAAACTGTTAAATACTATATCAAAACATTATGCTGGATGAGACAATGTGTAAGTTACCTTACCAGTATAAGTATCAGCTTGCTGAGTTGCACTAATCCATACCTGATAGGTAGCAGTCAAAGTACTATTATGTATAGAAGTTGAACCGGTTGCTACCGTTGCTGCTGTCGACGGTACGGCCTTAAACGTAGTATACCCGCTAGCATTTGTGCCAGTTACCTTAAAAGCCCAGTTAGATGTCGCGCCAGACGTCGCTGTACCAGTCGCGATATTCGTACCAGAAGCAGACGCTGCCATCTGAGTTTTGTTAGTGGCTGTACCGCTACCGATAGCAGACAACTTCCAACCCGCTGCATCATTACACGAAATAGTCATCGAAGTCCCGCCAATATCACTTTTTAGCTGCGAGTTTGTCATTGTAGCACTATAGGTATTAGCCAAATTAGTTGCTGTTATTTTGCACGAGACGTCAATCGTTACTTCTATAGTGTCCGTAACGCTCGTACCAGTAGCCGCAAACACACCCGCCGCAGGCAACACTGCTAACACTGATGCCGCCCCTGCTACTATTATTTTTTTCATTGTTTTCCTCCCAATTAGGACAACTTTTATATTTATGTTAAAAACATGACCTTTTAACACTCTTATTTTACATAAGCGTAATTTAGTTGTCAAGCTTTTTCAGCTTTTTTTAAGCAAAGTTTTCCACAACAAAAAAATACAGCCCCGTAGGGCTGTATTTTAACTAGACTTCTAATTAAGAAGCTGGGTGAAGCAAAGTGTAAGTCACGACACCAGTATAAGTATCTTGTTGCTGAGTTGCGCTAATAAATACTTGATAGGTTGTAGTAAGCTCAGTTTCGCTAGATGCGCCAGAGTTAGAAGCTACATCGGTAGCGCTGGATGGAACAGCGGCAAAGGTAGTGAAACCGGTAGCACCATCACCAGTTACCTTCATTGCCCAGTTAGATGTCGGGCCAGAAGTAGCCGTACCGGTCGCGATATCCGTACCAGAAGCACCCGCATTCATATAGTTCTTGTTTGTCGCATCAGCACCAGTACCAACTGCGGTAATGTGCCAACCACCTGCATCATTACAGGAAACACTCATTTTGGTCGAACCGAAGTCACTCTTCAATTGACCGTTAGTCATCGTCGCAGAGTAAGTGTTAGAGGCATTAGTAGAGGTAATCGTACAAGCCGAATCAATCGTTACCTGTACGGTATCGGTTACAGTTGTACCCGTAGCCGCAAACACGCCAACTACTGGCAAAGCTGCGATCACTGCCGAAGCACCTGCAATTGCTAATTTTTTCATTTTTGTTTTTCCTTTCCCACCATTTCAGTGGAATTTAAAATTTTATTTTTGCTGTTAAACGTGTTTATGTATAACCTTTAACATCTTCTATTATAATTAAACACTACCATGTTGTCAAGTATTTTTTTACTATTTTTAAGCTTTCGTCAACACCCCTGTTATTTTGCCATTTTTACTCAACTTTTCCACAACTAATCAAATTTTGCATCCATTCTTTAAATGCCTCATAATCATTATATTCCTCCGCATCCTCATCTTCATCTGCCCGTAGATACCGGTATACTCGTCCTTTCGATATCACCGCTACCGATGGATAGAACTTTACACTATCATGTAATGATGTCCCCTTTACCTTCTCAAACATCATCCTGTACGCCACCACTCCTTCTTCCGCAGCAAACTGCTTCATATATTCTCTTAATCTATCGGCCGTCTTGCAACCTCCCTGATCGATAAACACTACAAAAGACCTCTCGTCAGTTATCAATTCCTCATAGCTCCTCTCATCGAGCTCCGCCATCTCTTCACCACACCCCTCTTCACAATAGTATTCTGCATCCAGCGTCACTTTGCCCTGACCAAACCATCCGCTCACTGCACCAACAAATAGTACCGTGCCACCAACGACAACGATTAATCCTAGTACCAACTGCCAAACCTTAGCTTTTTTCTTTCTACCCACTCTATATCTCCGTTAACTCTTCAAAATCAATCTCATGCACTGGCACTTTGTAGAAATCGTAAACTACCTTACCGTCATCATTCACTCTCTTTACGTCTACATTATTATCGCCACCATAGTACCAATATCCACCAACATCATAAATCTTATCCTCATCCCAACCTAACTCTACCAGCATATTCTTCATCATCCCAGAATAGCCCCCACCTCCACACATCAAGAAAATCACCTTGTCCTTCGGGAATAATCCCTCCAAAATACTCATAGATTCTTCATAATTCGCAGAGTATGTCCCATTAGAATGTAAATGAAATAAAGTCTTACCAGTATAAGTATCCCCCACCTCTTCTGGCAAGCCCTTTACATTTACAATATAAGGGAATGGTACCAGGGAAAAACCCTTCACAAATCCAGACACATACGAATCTCCACCGATTGCTTCATAATTCCCTGGGTCTTCTAGCATTCTTAAGTCCCTATACACCGCATCGCTTCGGCCAAGATACTGATCAATCGTCTCTTCATTGACATTCTTATCAATCCCTAGCTCTCCTCTTTGGCCTTCAGACACTTCTGGCGTTGGCAGACTCTTTAGCGTATTCGGAAATGCAAACCTTCCCAGCAAAAACGCCCCAATTAATAGTATCACGCCACCGATTATCCCACTCCAAATGTATTTTTTCATGTTTTCCTCCACT
>CAZHGO010000046.1:0-5077 GCA_964532185.1 uncultured Candidatus Saccharibacteria bacterium
AGGTTTTTATTGGAGCCGCACTAACACGACTACATCAGTTGCGAAGAGTATGCAAATTACTAGTAATACTTATGTAGGGAATAGCAACAACGGTAAATATTATGCCTTCTCAGCCCGTTGTCTCGCCAAATAGTGCTATAATAAATATATGAACATCGCCGCAATCGTAATCAGTGCTGTTGTCGCTATTTTTGGTTTTGCTGGCGGTGGTGGTTCTAGCTCTGGCGGTGGCGGAGGGGGTGGCGGCTCCTATAGTTCCAGCCATAGCTCCTCTCATAGCTCTAGTAGTTCTTCTGGAGATTCTGACCCAGTTGCCGCTTTAATTACTTTTGGTGTAATTATCATTATACTTATTCTTTGTGCAAAGAGTGGTAAAAAGCTTAATTTCAAAGATCATAACTCTACTGCCCAAGAAAAGCAAATTCACCAAGACGCTCAAAAGATTTTCGAGAATTACCAAAGAGACTGGACTGATTTTAATTATCATAGCATCAAAAAATACACTACCGATCATTATTACACCCACGCTTCCCTAATGTTGGATCTATTAAAAAATCTTCACCGTGTTAATAAAGTCAGTAAACTCAAGGTCAAAAAAGTCTATCTAAATACGCCAGTCAATGAAAACACCAAGTTTCCTGTCAATATCAGCGCCACCTTTAGTTTTTCCGGTCTAGACGAAGTCTATGATACTAATGATAATAAAAAACTCTACAGTACCTATGCCTCGAGCGCTATAGAAACTTGGAATTTTATCTATGATGGCAAGACTCTCAAACTCGCTGGCATTTCCCAACCCACCGAATCTGCTCCGCATCTAGTTAAATCTCTCGCCAACTTTGCCGACCAAAATAACCTATTTTACAGTCCAGATTGGGGACGTTATGCTTTACCCGCAAGAGGACTCATCTTTGGTGGCGCCAGCATGAAGATTGCCGACATCAACAATCATGTTATCGGCAAATGGGGTGATTTGCTCATCCAACTTTACACTTATGCCGAAACTCCAGGTCGCACAGTCGGCAGTTATTATATAGTCGGTCAAATTAATGTACCAAAAGAATACTTAGGCGTGATTGTAAAATCCAAAAAATTCAAAACCGGCAAAAAGCCCAGCAAGTCTTACGAGAAATTTGAGCTAGAATGGAATGATTTTAACGACCGCTACTATGTCTATGCTGCTTCGCGCGATGCCCTGCCTGCCTTCGAGCTTTTGAACCCTAAGTTCATGGAATATCTCTATAGCAAAAATCCTAGCTATAATTTAGAAGTTGTAGATAATGTCATTTATATTTATGCCCCAATTTCCACCATTGCCGAAAAAGATTACGAAGATTTATTAGAAGTTCTAAAAAAAGCCTATGATGAACTAAAAATGTGATATAATAGAACCATGCTTAAGGTAGTGCATAATTTTGTAAAATCATATATATATATATATATATATAGTTGTTGCGCTCGCCGGCCTTCTTGTATTTAACTTCCATCCTGCTTCTGCTGAAGATATCACTACAGACGTCAATATAAACCCCAGCCTCACCCTTACTCTTTCTGCCGAAAATCTCAATCTAAACTTAGATCCATCTAATAATACTTTTGGTTATGTAGACCTTGACGTAACTGTAGGTACCAATAATGATACCGGCTATCAACTTACCATGTCTACTGCCAGCACCAGTCTAGTGAATATTGCAGACAATACTAAAACCATCCCCACTCTTACCGGCACTAATCTGACAGACTCCACTTTTGAAGTAGATAGGTGGGGTTACAAAAAGAATCGAAACACAGATAATTATAATCCATTTCCTGCTACTTCTACTCTACTAGAAAACAACACCAGGACCAATGCTGACGCTGCTAATATGCGTTTTGCTACCAAAATAGACTATCTTCAAGAATCTGGCACTTACAAAACCACTATTAACTTTAATGCAGTGGCCAATCCACTTTATCCAATCATGCAGGAGGTAACTGCCAGTATGTGCAGAGAATTAGCTTCTGACAACAATATTATTGTATTAGACAGAAGAGATAATCAAGAATATACAGTGCGTTATATTAATGGTAATTGTTGGATGACCAAGAATCTTGCTATTGGCTGTAATGGTAGCGGTTCAAATTATGGAGACGCTATTACACCAATTCAGCTTACTTCGTCCGACTCCAATATATCTGCAGCGACTTGGACCACACCAACGAACAGCCTCGCACTCGGTGATAGTTATGATGACCCACGTATGGAATGTTCTAGCACTCACGGTGCTTGGTACAACTATGCTGCCACCACAGCCGGGACAATTACTGGCTCGTCTAATACTACAGATGCAACATATGATATATGCCCAAAAGGTTGGAAACTGCCAACATACAGTGAACAAAGTACGGTGCTCAGTTATCCTTCAGAATTTGCGGTCACTAAAAGTGGTTTCTGGTATCACGGATCGTCCGATGGTTATATGAATGAGGGGTATTGGTGGTCCAGTACAACTGCCACTACTGCATCTTACCGTGCAATTCGTCGGTGGGGACTATTATACAACTGGGGAGTTGCGGATAGATTCCAAACCTACCAATTAGATAACCGTAGCGGTGGAGCTGCTGTCCGCTGCGTCGCCAACTCCTAGCCAACGCCCCAATTAAATCATTTCGCAGATTTCTTAGTAGTCTTTTTGCTGCCCTTCTTCGCTGTAGTTTTCCGCCCACCTCTTTTGCCGCGGCGAGTTTTGGAGCTAGCTTTTGGCTTGTTTTCTAGCATTTCTCGAGCTTCTTTCTCGGTAATTTTCTTAGGATCTTGCTCTTTGGGAATTTTTACATTATTACGACGCCCGGGCCCTTTGATATATGGCCCATAAGCCCCATTTATTATCATAATTTCACCCCAATCGGCAATAATTGAGTCAATCTTGGCCTGATAAATCGGCAAAGCTTCCTCCAGCGTCACGGTATAAGGATCTAAATCTTTCATCGGTATGTTATATTTACCACCTTTTAGATATGGCCCAAATGGCCCACTGGCAGCAACCAATTCTGCCCCATCTGGTGCCTTGCCCAAAACTCGTGGCAAAGATGGTAAAGCCAATTGCTCCAAAGCTTGTTCTAATGTCACAGTCTTCACGGTTTTTCTCTTGGGTAGTGGCGCAAAGCGCGGCTTTTCTCCAGATTCTTTTTCATTGTCACCGAGTTGAATAAATCCACCATTTTTCCCTACTTTAACAAAAATCGGCTTACCAGTTTTTGGATCGTGGCCAAGTAATCTCGCATTGTTGTACCTTTCTACACCAGACGCTACCAAAACCGTATCTTTAAATGGCCCATAAAAATCTTTGAGCATCTTCACCCGCTCTAATTTGGCATCTGCCACTAGGTCTAAATCTTTTTCGATGTTGGCGGTAAATTTATAATCCACGATATTTTTAAAGTTTTCTGTAAGAAATCCTGCTACTAACTCACCAATTGGGGTTGGAATTAATTTACCCTTATTTGCTCCATATTTTTCTTTAACTACAGCGCGGGCAATCTTCCCTTTTTCAGAAGTTAGCTCAACCACTTCTCGTTCTTCACCTTCCGATTGACCTTTTACTACGTAGCCACGCGCCTGAATTGCGGTCATAATTGAGGCATAAGTAGATGGCCGACCAATCCCAAGTTCTTCTAGTTTTTTCACTAAAGAACCTTCGGTGTATCTAGCAGGCGGTTTGCCAAAATTCTGCCTAGCAGTTAATTTTAGACAGTCTACTGCATCACCTTTAGAAACTTTTGGTAGCTCCAAATCTTTGCTCTTTCCATAAACCTTCAAAAACCCGTCAAATATTACGACTTCGCCTTTGGCCACAAAATCATGTGAAAGCGTGATGGTAGTCTTGGCCACCTTGGCGTTAGCCATTTGGGTAGCCACCGTGCGCGACCAAATCAAAGAATATAGTCGCTTTTCGTAATCGTTCTTTCCGGCGGTAGGTTTAAATACATCGGTCGGGCGAATAGCCTCGTGTGCCTCTTGAGCGGAAGCATCTTTGGTTTTAAAAGTTCGCACTTTGAGATAATCTTTGCCAAATTTTCCTTCCACAAAACCCGCAATTGCAGCCACTGCTTGCTTAGACAAATTAAGTGAGTCCGTTCTGTGGTACGTAATTAAGCCGGCCTGATAAAGCCCTTGCGCCGCACTCATGGTAGTTCTAGAAGAAAATCCTAGTTTGGCATTGGCTTCAATTTGAAGTGAAGCGGTAGTAAATGGCACCGGCCCAGCCTTAGTCCCCTCAGTTTCTTCCACGTTTTCTACCTTAAAGCCCGCTGCAGATAATTTTTCTAATAATTTAGTAGCGGTAGTTTCATCTTCTGGGAGTTTGCCGTTGTAAGTAGCTCCAATAGGCGAAGTGGCGGCAGGAGTCGCCGGGAGAAAATCGCCAGTAACTTTGAAAGATGATTTACCTTCAAATTTTTCAATCTCTTTTTCGCGTTCTACAATCAATCTCAATGCCGGTGACTGCACCCTACCAGCACTGATGGCACCCGGTACTTTCTTTCGCACCATATCAGAAAGATCAAATCCTACCAGCATATCCAAAGTTTGCCGTGCCTGTTGTGAGGCCACCATATCCATATCTACGGTGCGTGGATTTTTAATGGCCTCTTCTAGAGCCGGCTTGGTAATCTCATGAAAAGTAATTCTCGCGGTATTCTTGGGTAATTTCAAAACTTCACATAAATGCCAAGAAATCGATTCTCCTTCGCGGTCCTCATCAGTTGCGAGCCAGACTTTGTCCGCCGCTTTCGCCGCCTTTTTTAGTTCGTTGATAATTTTGTTATGCTCTGGGTCAATCTCATAAGTCACGTCAAAAGTAGTCTTATCTACCTTGGTATCTTTTCTAATATGCCCCACGCTTGCCAGCACCTTAAAATCAGATCCGAGATATTTCTCGATAGTATGCGCCTTCGCTGGGCTCTCTACGATTACTAGATTTTTTGACATATATATTATAATACCATAACTAACTTATTTTTTAAACACCATATTCCTATAAAAAATCAAGCCTTGCATGAATATAACAAATATCATATAATAAACTTATGTTAAAGG
>CAZHGO010000047.1:0-5013 GCA_964532185.1 uncultured Candidatus Saccharibacteria bacterium
TTTAAAAAAGGCTCGCTGATTGAGTGAGCCAGGGGAGCTTAACTTGCATGGTTCTCTTGAGGGAAGAAATATTTACCAATCCATCTGAGAGTATCAACAATATATTGCTCCTGGTAGGTGTGATTTTGTGAGGCTACTTTAGCTTCAACGATGCCTCTTGCGAAGAGACGTTCACTGGTCGTGATGTACATGAGATCGCGTGACTTTGTTTCGACGAGTTCGTTTAACCTGCCCCAGGCTTTAATGGATAGAAAATTGTGATATTTAGCCGCTGGATAGCGGATTTCTATACTGACTGGCCGGGTGTTTACTGGGGTTTCCTGGTATGAAAAGGTGAGATCTTGGTGAGATTTATTCCACTCGGGAACAAAATCTTTGAGGCTCTGATTCATGCAACCACCTCCTTTCTAAGGTACATCTAACTTGCTATTTATTATAGTAACATAAACATTCAAAAAGTCAAGTTTTTATTGAGGGGATTAATTTAGAAAGTACGCATTTTATCAAATGGGAAGAGCCGCAAAATGACGGGGCCGATGATGCGGCAATAAGGGATGGTGCCGAGGCCATTTCTGGAATCCCAGGAGTTGGAACCTTCGCGGTTGTCGCCAGAGACAAAAATCTCTCCATCTGGGACGATAGTATCTACTTCGCCACTAGTGTAATCTTTGGGGCCATCGTCTGATGAGACCCGCCACTCCTTGTCGTAAACAAAGCCTTCTGGATGTTCGTCGTTGTAAATGGTCATGACGCCATCTTTTACTATCACGCGCTCACCAGGGAAGGCAATTACGCGTTTGATAATATATTGATCACTGACGTTGCCTGGAACGGTGCAAGTCATAGGGTTTTCTACGCCCTGAGCCTTGTATTCTTTGACTTTTTGCTCGTCTTCATTCATAAAAACTACGATTTGCCCACGCTCAGGAACATAATCTTGCCCTAAAAAGTGGGCCCAGGAGACAGCGGCACGGTTAACCACTACGCGGTCGTCATTTTGTAGGGTGTTTTCCATACTGGATCCGACTACGTTGTAAGAACGGTAGATATAAGTGTTGAGAAACATAGTACAAAGCACGATTCCAACAACAAAAGTGGCCAGGCTTAAAATATCCTTAGCGATTGGATGCTTCTCAAAAAACTTTGGTTTCATATTTATATATTATAGCACGGAAATTGTCTTGTGAGGATTATGCTGTAGAATTTTCAGTTTTATTTTAATATTCTGATATAATATAAAGGTATGGCAGATTATGTATTAGCTAGAAAATCTAGAAATATTGCATCTTCGGCGGTGCACGTGCTTCTCAATATACTTTTGGGGATGGGTGCGGTGCTTTTGACAGTGTTTAGTGGTAATCCGGCACTCGGAATTATCTTAGTTTTGGTGTCTAAATGGCGGGTGGTTGCGGTGCGAAGCCGTTACCTTTTGACTAATGTTAAGTCAAATTTGGTAGATATCATTGTGGGGCTTTCTATTGTGATGTTATCTTATTATTCTAGTATCGCGATGACTTTTGACCAGCCTTTGGATTTTGTATATATGGCAATATATATGGTAATTTACATTATTTGGCTTTTGTTTATTAAACCTATGTCGTCAGAAAATGCTAATTTGGCTCAATCTCTGATTGCAGTCTTTTTGGGAATTTCGGCTTCTACTATGATATCTTCAACGATAGATTCGGCGGTAATGGCTGTGATGCTAGCTTTCTTGATTGGCTATGCGGCATGCAGGCATGTATTGGTACAGACAGAAGAAGAAAATTTTGGTTTAACTACACTCGTGTGTGGATTGGTGTTTGCCGAAGTGGCTTGGCTCTCGTATTCTTGGGGAATTATTTATAGCTTTGGTGATTCGGGAATCAGGATTCCGCAGGCGGCAATTATCTTGACGATTTTTGCTTTTGTCTACAACTATGCACGTCAGGCGATGATACGCCATCGAGACGATTTTAGATTTAAAGATATTATTGGTCCGGTGATTTTTGGAGTGCTTTTGATCGGCATAATTGTGTTGTTCTTTTCAAGACCAGCGTTTAATATTTATTAATAAAAGAAAGGGTGAAAATGGTTAAAGAATCAGCAGATACTAAAGAAAAAAAATGTGGTTGCGATGAAAATTGCAAATGTAAGTGCGGTGGTAATAAATTGGCTTTGTTTTTGGCAATTTTGGCTTTGGGTGCAGGTATAACTAGTGCGGTGTTTTCGATTCTGGCCTACCAAAAAGCGACTCAGCCTTTGGCGATTTTGGATGCGAGTGTGGATGGTAATATTACAGATGAAGGTTCGGTGGCAAAAATTGTAGAAAATGTAGCAAAAAGTGTAGTTTCGATTGTAACTTCGGTAAGGACAAATAGTTATTATGGACAAAGTTATGAATCACAGGCTGCTGGAACAGGGATTATTGTGACGGACAACGGCTATATCTTGACTAATAAACATGTAATTGAGGGGGCATCTTCTATTTCGGTGGTTTTGGCCGATGGTACTACTTACAAAGATGTAGAGGTGGCAGCAGTAGATGGTTTGAATGACGTGGCGTTTCTTAAAATTAAAGATGTTTCGGGCTTAACTCCGGCAGTTTTGGGCGACTCTAAGACGGTAAAAGCTGGTCAGCAAGTAGTAGCAATTGGTAATGCACTTGGGCAATACCAAAATACCGTGACATCTGGAGTGGTGTCTGGTACTGGGCGCTCTCTTACTGCCTCTGATGCGGCGGGTTATACTTCTGAAAAATTAAATGATATGATCCAAACTGATGCGGCGATTAATTCTGGTAATTCTGGTGGTCCGTTGATCAATGTGGCTGGGCAAGTAATTGGGGTAAATACTGCTACGAGCTATACGGCCGAAAACGTAGGTTTTGCAATCCCGATTGCGGCGGTTAAAGGCATGCTTAAACAATTGGTCGAATCTGGTAAGGCATCTAGAGCTTATCTTGGGGTCTATACTACCGAAATTACAGCTGATGTAGCCAAACAATATAATTTGCCGGTATCTTATGGAGCGTATCTTTATAGCGAAGGTGGTACATACTCGCCAATTGTTAAAGATTCTCCGGCGGAGAAGGCTGGGCTTAAGAATAAAGATATTATTACTGCGGTAAATGGGGTAAAATTGGGCGAGGCTGGGTCACTTTCTACTTTGATTGGAGAATACAAACCGGGCGATGTCGTGCAGCTAACAGTTCTAAGGGATGGAGAAGAAATAACGATCCCAGCAACTTTAGAGGCGTATAAAAACTAAGATAAAACCGTTTTGTTTGACTAATTGATAGTTTTTGGCATAGTTGATAATTGCTGAATGCTCTATAGGATCGGCTTCTAGAATAAGGTATTTGGAAGTGGCGGTGTCTAAAAGTTCCTTGATGAGTTTTAGACCGCCGTCTTCTGCATAGAGCGCAATGTCCGGGTCTTGTTTTAAGGACTCTTGATCTAGCCAACCCCAGTTTTTATCGACATAAGGGAGGTTGGCGACGATGATATCAGGGGTGATATTGACATTCTCTAATAAGTATGATATAATAGTAGTTAGAGGAGCGCTAAGGTTTTTAGCGTTTTTTTGAGCAATTTTGAGGGCTTTTTTAGAAATATCAGAAGCGTAGATTTTGGCTTGTGGCAGTTCTAGGCTCAGAGTGATAGCTATGCAGCCAGAGCCGGTGCCGACGTCTAGAATAGTGAGATTTTGAGGATTTAATTTGGCTGATTCTGGTTTGACGCCGGGGAGGATGGGCTTTCCTAAGAGCGACAAGACTTCGTCGATGATTTGTTCGGTCTCGGGGCGGGGGGTGAGGACGTTTTGGTCCACAAAAAAATCTCGCCCATAAAAATTTGCGATGTTATCTGGCGAGGTCTCTTTCATGCTTTTCTAGTTCTGTGATAATGTCGTCGATATCGCCATCCATGGCAGCGTTTATATTGGAACGGTTATAATGGATGCGATGGTCGGTGATGCGATCTTGGGGGAAGTTATAGGTGCGGATTTTTTCGGAGCGATCGCCGGTGCCAATGAGAGATTTTCTAGCCTCGGAGGCATTTTTTTGGTCTTCTGCTTTCTTTTTATCTAGTAACCTGGATCTTAAGATATTCATGGCTTTGACGCGATTTTGTTGCTGGGAGCGTTCGTCTTGCATAGCTACAACAATACCAGTGGGGAGGTGGGTGATTCTCACTGCAGAATCGGTGGTGTTGACACCTTGGCCACCGTGGCCACCAGAGCGGTAGATGTCGATTCTGAGGTCTTCTTGCTTGATTTCGAGGTCTTCTTCGGAAGCTTCTGGGAGCACAGCTACGGTGGCGGTAGAGGTATGAATGCGGCCTTGCGATTCGGTAACGGGTACACGTTGAACACGGTGGACACCGCCTTCAAATTTGAGCTGTCCGTAGGCGTTATCGCCGGTGATTTTGAAGATAACTTCTTTCATGCCGCCGGTGTCGTTTTCGTTTTTGGAGATTAGCTCGGTTTTTAGCCCGTGTTTTTCGGCATAATGTTGGTACATCCTAAATAGCTCGCCAGCAAAGAGTGATGCTTCGTCGCCACCGGCACCAGCGCGAATTTCGATAATAGCTGGTTTGTCGTCGGTGGGGTCCCTGGGGATTAAGAGCTCTTGTAATTTAGCCTGGTCTTGCTCTAGGGAAGTTTCGTAATTTTTGATGTCATCTCTTGCCATTTCGCCTAATTCCGGATCATTTACAAGAGATTTGGCTTCTGCTAGACTTTTGGTATCTTTTTGAATTTTTTCGGCTAATTCCAAGATTTCTTTTAAAGTGTTGGCGCGCTTGGCCTTGGTGGCAAAATCAGGCTTCGAGTAAGCGTCTGGAGTGGCTAGAAATTGTTCAATTTCTGCGGCCTCGGTTTTGATTTTTGATAAATCCATGATATAATAATTATACCACAAATGTGGGCTTTTAGCTCAGTTGGCTAGAGCGCAGCATTCACATTGCTGAGGTCACAGGTTCGAGCCCTGTAAAGCCCACCATTTTTGTTTTGTAACAAACTTCAAAATATATG
>CAZHGO010000048.1:0-5008 GCA_964532185.1 uncultured Candidatus Saccharibacteria bacterium
ATAATATATAAATGCCGCGATAGCTCAGTTGGTAGAGCGCATCCATGGTAAGGATGAGGTCACGAGTTCAAATCTCGTTCGCGGCTCCATTTTTATTTTCCTCAAAATTCTCATCATCTGCAAACCTAGTTCTTAGAACTGGGCATTTTTTCATTTCACATAGTTTATCTGCAATTTCCACTAACTCCGAAGACGAATATACTTCCTCGCGCCATTCACTAGGAATGTTAGAATATCCATAATAGGCTCCAGCAAGTTGCCCGTAAACCGCCCCATTAGTATCTGTATCACCACCTAAGCGAATTACCGCCAGCATCCCGTCCTTAAAATTGTCAAAATTTAAAAACCCAAAAAGCGCGATCGTAAATGTATCCACAATATAGCCGCCTAAATTACAAAGTCTAGAACCATCCTTTTCAATTTCCATTTTTGAGTCAATAAATTCACCAATTTCTTTCTTGGAAGCTCCCTGACAAATCATATATAAAACTCTCGCAAAAATCCCAGTCACCATTTCTGCCGTCTCAGAATTATGAGTTTCCCGACAAGACAAAACCGCCATCCGTGCTATAGAATCAATATTCCCAGAATTAAGCCCCACAATAACCACCGGCGCAAGCCGCATAATCGGCCCATTTCCTGCCGAATCGGTCGTATTATTTTCAAAAATCACCGGCTCAGTCTTAAAATCCCCAATCGCTCTAGCCGTCTGTATCCCCATATCCACCGCTGGATTGCCGTCGTAAGTCCTATACCCATAATCACACCAAGCCACGAACTTCATCATAATATCATAAGAATCATAACCTCCGCAGGCTAACAAACTATCAGCAAGACAAAGCGCCATTTCAGTATCATCAGTCCAAACCCCCTTAGGCAAACGACTATTCTCATAAAAATGAGCAATCTTATCCCCCATGTCTTTAATGTAAACATCCGAAGGCCCCGGCAAGAACTCTATTGCTGCGCCCAAAGCATCACCTACCGCCAGTCCAACCAACATCCCTCTAGCTCTATCTTGAAGTTGCATTTATTTTTTATATCTCCGATTAATTATTTCCGTAACCACCACAAAACCTACCGAAAAAGCCACTAAGATCGAAATATTAATCAAAAATGGCTGCAGACTTTCAAAATTTATTTCCTCCAAAGTGGCTAAATATTCATTATTTTCTATAAAATAATAGGTTGGCAAAATTTTCGAAAAATTCACCACTCCTTCAGGTAAATATTTCACCGGCACAAATGCTCCGCAAATAAAGCTAGAACCTAGCGCGATCACATTAGTAATCGGGTTGATTACGTTTTTATTATGCACCAAACTCGAAATCAAAAATGCCAAGCTAACCGTAAATACCACAAACACTAATGAATTTATCGCAAAAAGCAGCCCATTTACAGTCCATAAAGCTCCGCCAACCATAATAGCGCCCAGCAAGAGATAAGCCAACCATACAACTCCAGCAAATAGTAAATTAGACAAAAGCAAAATCCGATTATGCTTCTTATAGTTCATTTTGCCAATCAAAATTCGATTTTTGATTCCTGGCTCATTGAATACCGTCATAATCAAAACAATCATAAAAATCAAAGTATTAAGTATGGCGTAACTTTCAAAATTAAAATAATATTTGAGCTTAGAAATACCAGTTTCATCGAGTTTTGAAACCACTTCTACTTCAACTTGATTACTCAAGATTTCTCTGGCAGTTTTGACGATTTCTTCTGCACCTAGCCCACGTCTTCTTAAACCATCCGCCACACTTAAATATTTTTGAGTAATCATTTTGGCTAAAGCCGCATTATAATCTTCGGCGCTCTTATATTCAACCGTCGGCTCTTTGCCAGTTATAAAATCAATATGATAATTTTCCGGAACATAAACTACCAAGGATATATCACGATAGAAAATCGCATCTTTTAACACGTTTTCATTATCATCAAGCTCTACTACCTCGGTATTTTGTCCTAAATAATCTACTAAGCCTTCTGTAATACTATATTTTTCATCATGGTTGACTATCGCAATTCGCGGTTTTTCCGCCGTAAACCCAAAACTTTGACTTTGAGTACTCATGTTCACCGCGCTAAAAACTACCAAAATCACCGTCGATAATATGATCGCCGCTTTGTTATTTTTAAGAATTTTTAAAAATGTATTAAAGACTGTCATATTTTTGCCTCCTCAAACTAAAAATTGAGATCATAAAGAAAACTATCACTACTATTCCCAGGCTAGCAAAATCCAACCAAAATTTTTCTAGTGAATCATAATAATATAAAGCATAATATCCGTCCGTGATTTGCGCAGCTGGATTAATTAAATTAATAATTGGCACATTTTTGTCTACTACATATTTCATCGTCACCCCCATCATCCCGGCCAAAAAGCTTAACCCCATTGTTACTGATGTCAAAATACTGATTTTCAAATCTTCGTTGGTTTTAAACAATGTGGCTACCATCATACCAATCGAAAGCCCAGCCAGCGCCCCCATCATTGCCAAGACTATTACTAGCGGAGTGTTCGCTCCATAATCCACCTTCAGCACAAATACAGTATACGAAAATAGTAATATCAAGCCAATTAATTGCACAATATAGCTCGCCACTGCCGCTGTAAACACCACCATAGTCTTTTTGGCAGGAGAAACTGCCACTCTTCTGCCTTTACTACTCATATTAGCCAATCCTTGCGACACCATATACAAACTAATCGTCCCGCCAGAAAGACAGCTCATCGCAATCAAGGTATAAAATTCTATCATCATATAATCAAGATGCTCCTCGGAATTATCCACCAAATTTGCCTCACCCATCAGCGGAGTCAGCCCAATCTGCTCAACCACAAATTTAAGCACAGTTTGATTAATCCCATTAGAGTTGATGATTAGCTGAGGTTTACCATCTGCAAATTTAATAATTCCTTCCACCTCGCCATTATGCAAAGCTTCCCTAGCCTCATCCTCAGACTGATAGAAAACATTAAATAAATGATTCTCACTATTTTCGTCGCCTAATTCTTGTATTGCTATTTTGTAGGGTAAATTTTGAGAAAATTCGACATCATTTACTACAGAAATATTAAAAGCATCCAATTTTTCTCGGTCGATAATCCCCGAAAAGGCCATCGAAAAGAACGTCGCAAGAACCAGCGGAAACACAAACGTCCAAAAAACCAAACTATGGTTTTTGAATAAAACTTTCAGATTGTATTTTAGGTTATTAAGAAACATCATCTCTTAGCTCTTTGCCAGTTAATTCCAAAAATACATCATTAAGAGTCGGGCCTATTGTCACCCGTTTAGCTTTAATCCCAGATTTTGCTTTGAGTTCATCCGGAGTACCAGATGCGATTATCTTCCCTCGGTCGATAATGATTACCCTATCACACAAAATTTCCACTTCTTCCATATAGTGCGTAGTATAAATTACCGTAGCACCATTATCGCGAAGTTTTTTGATATTATCGAGTATGCTGTTGCGACTCTGTGGGTCAACCGCCACCGTTGGCTCATCCAGAAAGATTAATTTTGGCTTATGCGCAATTCCGCAAGCAATATTAAGGCGCCTAAGCAAACCGCCAGAAAGTTTCTTTGGCCGAAATTTACGAAAATCATTTAGCCCAACCAAATTAATTGCATCCTCTACATATTTAGCGCGCGTGTTTTTGTCCGCAATATAGAGTCCACAAAAATAATCAATATTTTCTTGTACGGTCAACTCATCAAACACCGCCACATCCTGAAAAACCACTCCAATTTGCGCTTTCAAATTGTATGCGCTCGGTGTCATTTTTTTATCAAAAATCGTAATTGTGCCAGAGTCAAATTTTAAAAGTGACAAAATACAATTAATTGTGGTAGATTTACCACTACCATTAGGCCCCAGTAAACCCAGAATCTCTCCTTCTTTAACATTAAAAGATATTCCATCAACTGCAGTTAGTTCATGATATTTTTTAACTAAATTTTTGACCTTCAAAACATCCTTCATATCCAGTATATTATAGTATAAATACATAGAAAAAACTAGTCTTTCCAAAAAATATATGATATAATAAAGTAGCTTGCTGGAATCGTCTAGTGGCAATGACAAGAGACTGTAAATCTCTCGGCTTCGGCCTTCGTAGGTTCGAGTCCTACTTCCAGCACCAAAATTCGAATTGAAAGGCGCCATCTCGGCGTTTTTTCGTGCTTCCTCGTCCATTAGACGCGGTGCGCACGAAGAAAGCACCAATCTGGCGCCTTTCATTTTCGAATTTTAATACTGGGTGGTGGGACAAGAACCGTAGGTTCGGACGCCGTAGGAGGCGAGTGAATATCTCAAATTCATTTGAGATATTCCGAGACGACGCCCGGCGTTGTCATTTCGCTTTAGCGAAATGACTGTCCTACTTCCAGCGCCATTTTTGTTTCACAAAAATCCTAAAAAAGCGGACTCGAATTTTTAATTCGAGTCCTACTTCCAACTATCTTATCTAAAGGTAGCATCTTCTTTTTTTCTACAAAAAACGGCTATAAAGTGGTAACTCTTCAGACTAAAATCCGGGTCGCTACATCAAGACGTCTGAAGCCACTATATAACCTCGCGACTTATATATTTTACAATAATTCTTAATAATAATCAATAATAAAAAAAGAGAGTGTCGCCAGCTCCAAAGGAGCCTTGTTTCACTCTATAAACTATATATTATCATAGCTCATCTTTAAAGTCAATGATTTTGTGGCTTTTGGTTATAATGATTAATTTTTTAATACCGTGTTTGTTATTATGAAGATAGTGTCTGGTCCTAGAAAGCGCTTGATTACCATTCATTTTTGTGCGCGAAAAATCCAAAATGATATTATTAGATTGTTTTCTGGCTTTCTTTAAGATATTTTCAATTGTTTTGACACCGTCACCTCGTGGAGATTTTAATTCCCACTCAATGCCTTTTATTTTAATATCGGGAGTCTTTCCGGATCCTGGGTTAATACATGTTATATCTGCTTCAAAATAGTCCAAC
>CAZHGO010000049.1:0-4757 GCA_964532185.1 uncultured Candidatus Saccharibacteria bacterium
ATTTCTGGTATACTTAAATAAGTATAGCTGAAATTATAACTTATTTAGGTGCGGTATAGGACGTTTTTTGCGCCCTAACTGTATTCATTATATCACACAGGAGAAAATATGTCAACACTTTTTACAGATTTTTTTCAAAAAATCAACGAAATTTCACCCCTAGAGCATAATTTTACAGAGGGGTTAGCATCTATTGCGCTTATGCCTAAAACATTGTATTTTCGTGGAAAATTACCCGAAAATGTGGTAAAAAATATACCAAAAAATGGCACTCCTGGAGCCAATAAACGGTCTCCAGTGGTGGCCATTGTCGGCTCCCGCCATAATACCAGATATGGTCAAGAAATTGCCTACAAACTCGCCTACGAACTGGGCAAACGCGGTGGAATCGTAGTCTCTGGTCTAGCCTACGGTATAGACAGTATTGGCCATAAGGGGTGCCTAGACGCCGGCGGCACCACTGTGGCAGTGCTCGGCACCAGAATAGACGATATTTATCCCAGGGCTCATCTATCCTTAGCCAAACAGATTATAGCTCAAAATGGTGCAATTATTAGCGAATATGCTCCCAGAGAAGATGCGGATGCGCCTCTGGCGCCAGCAGAGTATCTCGATGAAATCACCGGCAAACGCTCTATTAATCAATATGCTAGTTTTCTCTACCGTAATCGTATTATCTCTGGTCTATCAGATATCGTAGTAGTGGTAGAGGCTGCCGAAAAATCCGGCTCTCTTAACACTGCTACCCATGCCTTAGAACAGGGCAAAGAGGTGTTTGCAGTGCCAGGTAACATCACTAGCCCTTATTCTCAGGGGTGCAATAAACTTATCAAACAGGGCGCCACTCCTTATACTGAGCCAAATGACATCTTAAGGCTCTTATTCCCTGAAGATTATCTTAAAAAACACAAAAATGCTAAAAAACAGGGTTTAATCGGCGATAATGATGTCGAAACCGCCATTTTGACCGCTCTATGGAGTGGCCTCAGAAATGGCGAAGATATCATGAGGGCTAAAAACCTCCCACCAGAGGTGTTTAATCAATCCATTACCATGCTAGAAATCAAGTCAAAAGTCCGTTCCCTCGGTATGAATAACTGGAGCCTAATCTAAGCCTTTTTAGCGATGAATTCGTCAATCTTGTCTGAAACTTCTGAGAGAATTTGGGGTAATTGCTCTTTTTCCTCAGGGGTAAAGCGCGATAAGACAAAATCTACCGCCCCCATCTTATTTTTAAGCTCGGTATTTTCCGTCCCCAGTCGTAATCTGGGGTAATCAGAAGTGCCCAGCTCCTTATCCACCGATTTCAACCCATTGTTCCCTCCAGAAGCCCCAGAGGAACGATAGCGAATTTTACCAAAAAAAAGGTCAAAATTATCACAAATTACCAAAATATTCGAATTTTCAATCTTATAGTACCTCTTATAGGCTGCCACTGCCTGCCCTGATAAATTGTAATAATCTTGGGGTTTGATAAAGAGATTATCCCCTATTTTGCACCTAATAGCCCCTAGAAACGGTTTTTCAGCCCAAGAGCTATTATGCCGCTTTAGGTAAAAATCAAGCGCCAAAAAGCCAAAATTGTGGCGCGTCCAGTTAAAATTCGCCCCTGGATTCCCTAATCCCACGATTAATTTCATAACCTCAATTATATCACAAAACAGGAAAAACCCCTATCACGTAGGATAGGGGTTAGACTTGCTGTTTTTCTGGCGTTTGGCCACTAATTTTACTAGAGGATGACGAATCACCTCATCTTCGGTAAAGCATACTTGAGCCACCATCGGGTTATCTAGCAATAGCTGAGAGGCATATACCAAACCATTGTTGCAGCTGTCCAGATAAGGCGCATGTACCTGTTCTGTGTCGCCAGTGATTACAATTTTTCCGTTCATCCCCAGACGTTTAATCAGAGTATCCGCCTGAGTGGCGTTTTGGTCCTGAAATTCATCATATAAAGCCACTTCATAGGAAAAATCTCTACCTCTGGCACTCTCGATTGGTAGATTAGAAAACCAAGCATCCCAGATAGCATCCACACGGTCGCATAATTTTTGCCGAATTGAACGGTTGTCTTCATCAGGATTTGCTGGTTTTGGCACCTTTACACCGTGCTCCTGCAAATCCTTTAGCTCCACCTTTAGGCCTTTATCTGTTTT
Organism: uncultured Candidatus Saccharibacteria bacterium; assembly: GCA_964532185.1. Lineage (GTDB taxonomy): Bacteria > Patescibacteriota > Saccharimonadia > Saccharimonadales > Saccharimonadaceae > Nanosyncoccus. The sequence goes on from CAZHGO010000049.1 coordinate 2,160, forward strand.
TAAGAGGTAATTCCTAAGTGCGTTCTTCAAGGGCTGCACATCTGGATCCATTTTTTCGTTTAAATCTCCAGGGAGCGCACCGATTCTGCTCTGCGAAGCACATGGCACCACCGTTACGCCGATATATTCACCAGTTTTACAGGCATGGTAGCCATAAACCGTCGCCATATAGGTTTTACCAGAGCCGGCCGGCCCTTTGCAAATTACCGCCGAAAACTTCGGATTCATTAGCGCTTCTGCGTAAATCGCCTGCCCGTAGTTAGTAATCCGTTCCGGGAAATCGTTAGCATATTCTAGCGGCACAATGGCGTTGGCCTCCGCATCATACCTCCCCACATTATTAAAATATGGGTATTCGGCATACGTGCCAGTCTGCATAATTACAAACTCATTTGCCATAAAAGGACGATTGTCGTCAGTTTCTACCATTACTTCCCAGATATCTTGCTCGATTTTATGATTTCCCATAAAATAATTTAGCAAATCTTCTGGTACTAACACTTCCCTTCGCCCGGTATAGGTTGGCGGTGGCATATATCCATAGCGCGAAGTGGTAATTCCGTGCTGCCTCGCTCTTATCGCCAAACCATTATCGTTGGTCAAAAGCTTTAGCCTTAGAGAAGGAGAAATCTTATTAATCTCCTCCTTATTTGCAGTCCCATCTATCGGCAAACCGCAGAGCAAAAACTCAATAGCGAGTACCGCCAAAATAATCTGCCCATCCATATCGTCTTCAGATGGCGAAAATGGCAAACACCTTTTGAAGTTTGCGTGCACTGGTAGAATAGAAATCCGTCTATTGCCTGCCAAAATCCCATCACTAAGTGTGTAGGAGTTGACAATTGGAGTACAAGTTTTTTCAAACAACCCTCGCAACCTTCTCAAAACTTCTCTCGCAACCTTACCGCGCTCGCTTTTTTTCTTTTTAAAGCTGGAAAGCTCCCGCACTACCGCTGTAGGAATTACGATCGAAGATTCTGATAAATCTATCGTAGGCTCCTTTAGTTCCACTTCCCCATTTTCTGGGGGGATGATATCTGGGTAATCGACCAAAATATTAGTGTCGATTACAAAAATCGGTCTTTCTGTCATGCTCCACCTCCTTTTGTTAACGTACATTGACTAGTTCAAAAAAGAGCAAGTCTAAATTGCTCCCACCATGCCACCATTATAACATAAAACTATTTGTGATGGACTTTGATGCCAGTAGTTTTAGATTTTTTGGCCACTACTTCTATTCTCATTTTTTGCCTTTCTGCCCATCTTTTTCATCACTTCTAAAAGAAAACATTATCGGTGTACCTACCATCGGGTATTTTTCTCTGATTTTCCGCTCCAAAAACCTTTTCCAAGACCAGTGAAGGAGCCCCAAATTATGCCCATGTAGCACAAACCAGGGCGGACAAGTATCCGTTTGTACTAGGTATTTTGGATTTGGTCGGGTATTTTTGAGCCCCGCTGGAGTGTGTTCTACTACCGCTTCCGCCAAAATCTTGTTTAGTTCAGTAGTTTTGATCTCAGTGTGACGGGCTTTGTCTATCTCTAGTGCTAATTCAAAAATCTGAGTCACATTAGCTCCAGTTTCCGCAGAAGTCAAAATTACCGGGGCGTACGGCAAAAAATCAAAATCTCGCTCCAGCTGATCCAGCAAAAAGTCTGCTACGGTGCGATTTTTGATGTTCTCTTCGCCAAAATAATTGGTAGGTTCGGCGTTTTCTAATCTGTCTGCCTTAGTTACCACCATTATAATCCCCTTACCCGCCTCTATAATTTGCCCGGCCAAAGTCTGATCTAATTTGACGTGCGGCTCGGTAGAATCAACAAGAAGGCAACAAATATCCGCTTCTTCAATTGCAGCAAGCGTCCTAATAGCGGAAAATTTCTCAATCCCTACTTCTCGCTTGCCCGGGCGACGAAGGCCCGCGGTATCCAAAATCTCAATTTCCCTACCCTTATAGCGAACTGAGGCTCTATTAACATCTCTAGTCGTCCCCTGACGAGAGCTTACAATCGCCTGCTGTTTCTTTCCCAACGTATTAAACAGCGATGACTTCCCCACGTTCGGCCGCCCAATCAGCGCAAGTTTAAGAGTGTGAGTTTTTTGGACGATTTTTTCTTTAGGTAAAATCTTTTTTAAATCATCTATACCCTTCCCAGTAGTAGCCGAAACATAAAAAGTCTTCTTAGGGTCAATCCCTAGCGCCCGAAACTCAGTCAGCGGCAAAGATTCGGCTAAATCACATTTATTAAGCACCAAATATACTTCTTTCCCAGACCTCAACGCATCTTTAGCGATCTTAGCATCTCTATGGTCAAAGTATTTTGAAGAATCTAACACTACCAAAATTGCATCTGCCGAATCTATCGCGTCAGCAATTTGGTCTTGAATTGAAGCTTCAAAATCGTCACGAGGTTCTTTTAAGCCAGCAGTGTCTACTAAAATAAAAGAATTATCAATAGTTGCTATTACATTGTCGCGCGTGGTACCCTCTTCGCGGGCTACAATTGCGATATTTTTGTGCGCCATCCTATTTAAAATGCTGGACTTGCCAGCATTCGTTTGACCAATCAGTGCTACAATAGGAAGACGCTTCATAA
>CAZHGO010000050.1:0-4725 GCA_964532185.1 uncultured Candidatus Saccharibacteria bacterium
ACTAGTTTTTTTCTCAAAAGTAGCATCGTTTAGGCTGTCCCATGCGGTGTTTTGATTTTCCTCTGAGGAACTTTGATTTTTTTCTGGATTCATACTATTTTTCCCCTTATATATCTTTAGCAATAGTGGCTGGATTGATATTGTATTTTTTTAATAAATCTTCTAAGGATTCTTTTGAGGTTTTACCTTCATCGATCATAGCATTTAGCTCTTCTAACCCTTCACTAGGCAGAATTTCTAACACCCTATCGATGAATTTGTCTGTATTGTCGTCCAATTTAGATTCCTCCGTTAAATGCTATTATTTTTGATTATAACATGAAATTATACGTTTTTGGTTTATTTGGTGTAAATATAAAAAAAGAAACCCCCGACATATTTGTCGGGGGGAAGATAGTTCCTAGGGCGGCACAATCCGCCCAGACTCATGCGAGAGATTTCTCTCTTCTATTATCCCCCGATCAGGGTCGCACTCGTTTAGGTTTTTCCATTCATCGCCATAGGCAGGAAAAATATCCTACAAAACTCTTCCTCAACCTGCACTCGCTGCTTATAGGCTTTCTTCTCCGCGCGTCCGCCGAGAAGTAAGTGTCTTACCTCGGCGCGTCCGCCAAGACAATCACTTCTTAGCCCTTTCGCTCCACGAGATACCAACGCCATAATGCGCTGGCCTAATTACAAGTTCCCGCATGAGATACTGCCACGGGAAGCAGACCATGTGTACCCCTATCCCATATCTGGATAAGCTTCGACCCCCTCGTCCCTTGCCCTTCCAATGGCAGGCTTCGATACACTTAATGGCTCAGAGTGGAGCCTTTTGCCAATGCGCACCTTGTGCGCTTAACGGCTCATGGCGGAGCCAACCTTTTTTAAAATTCTTGTTCTGACCGCTTCTTGTCAAGAACTTGCTATCATTATACAATAAATTTGATAAATAGTAAATGTTGTTATAGAAAATTATAATTTTACAGAGGTAAAAATTGTGATTTTTTGTAAAAATGACTTTTACAAATAGGCTAGTTAGTGGTCTTGGGGGTAGTTTTCTTGGTAAAATTTCATCATGATTTTGAGGATTTGACGAATAGCTTCGGCTATTATCGGGCTAGTGATAATGGTAGCCATCTGAGTTTCACCAAAGGCTATGAGAGAAACTTTATCACCGTAAGCTTGTATTTCTACTGGAGCAGTATAGTCGGCCTCTGGCATCCAAATACGGTGAAAATTAATAGCTTTATCTCGTCCAGTTTGAACTTTCTTGATGGCGTCTTGGTTTAACGGTGTTAGGCCATAAGTATGGATACCCAGTAACGGCAGCTGATTTCGGTATTCATGCAAAAAATTTCCGTTTTCTTCTCCGCTTAGAACTTTATCTGCTATAGTACGAATAAAATAAATATCTTTTTTAACTCTTAAATTATCTTTAAAAACTTCTTTGATTCCCTCAATTCCTTCTAGTGTCCTAGCACCGGGCATTTCATTATTAGCATAAAATATATCTAATAAGGTAGATAAATTATCTTTGACGAGTTTTTCGTTTTTGGCGACAACTTTACGACGTTTTTCGGCTAGAACTTCGAGATTACTGGGATTTAGTGCACGGTAGGCGTTCTTTTTGCCGTTATTTATTTGCTCAATTAGGCCTAGTTCAATAAGTCTTTTGGCTACCATGTAGCAATTTTCGCGAGATTGATTGGTGCTGGCGGCTATTTCTGTAGGGGCAGATTTGCCGTTTTTCAGTAAAAAACTATAAATTTCTGCTTGGGCTTCAGATAAACCAGCTTTTTTTAAGATATCCGCCTCTTCCATGCTTTTATTTTAGCATAAAAATTAACGTTTTTCACCAATAAGAAAACCCCGCTTTTGCGGGGTGTTCTCTTGAACATTAGTCATCGTAGATTTCTTGACGGATTGCCTGGATATAAACATCCTCGTCAGAATCTTCGATGCCGAGGGCGAACTTGAACAGGGACAGTACTGCAGAAAGGTCTGCCGCGGCGCTTTTCATGTTGCATAAAAGCACGGTATAGCGTATGATTTTGGTGCTATCTGAAATGAGGCCTTTTTCAACCTTTCTGATGTTCCCGAAAAACCCGTTTAGGGAATCTCTGAAAACATTTTGTCCGTTTAATGCTCTCCATTTCCTCGACTTTGATTCGAAGATTCTGGAGATCCGTTTCCGCCTGAATTCTGGCGTCGTCTGCGTTGTAATACTTTGACTTAGTATTTAATTTACCATTTAATAAAGTACCATAACTGCGTTAAAAAGTCAATAGTAGCTTTGGCCGGGTCTAAACACGTTAAGCAACAGAGATATCGATTAGTTCGAAATTGTAAAATGAGTTTTACAAAATTACTAAGCCTGCAGCGCTTTTGCCCCTCTAGCTCTTTGTCTGGCTATAGTAACGATATTGTTGTATACTTTGTCAGAACGACTGATTTCTCTGTTTTTTAAAGCATATTTCTCTTTAAAGGCTTGGCTACGATCTTCTTTTGAATGATAATTGCTTGAATTAATCTCTAGTGTACGATATAAACCGGTGGTGATAGCCGGCATTAAATTATTTAGTTTGGTAATTCTTTGTGCGGAGGCGTCACTGGGGTCGTTTTTCAGAATAGCTAGCTGCATTTGGATTTGCTCTCGAATTTCTGACAATAGTATAAAATCGGAATCTAAATCGGTTTCGCGGCCTTTGAGCTCGCCATTTTTGATGATGATTTTGTCGACGGCTTTATTTTGACTGGCTGGCGACATGCCCAAGATAAAATGCGGAGCGTCTGGCTCGCGCCATCTCTGGTCATTATGCATACAGTATTTGACGTAAGAAGTGCCGTTATGAATATTAAAACTGTTATAAAATTTCCCCTGGATGTTTTTTAGCAGAGTACCAGTTGCAACGTCGATCGAGAGTACCGTATGGCTATCGGTTTTGAGATTTTTGACTCCAAATACTATGTCCGTCCCGTTGCGTTTGTCGTCATAATCGCTGGCCAAAAAGGAAAAATTATCTCTGGATGGTAATAGTTCTTCTCTATTGAGAATATAAGTAATAACTGGCTCCATATAGCGTGCAAAATCATCGTCGGCCGCTTCTTTTTCGCTATAAAAAATATCTGCATTCTTTTCGTTGAGCCAATTTTGATCCGCCTGTAACATTTTGTTCGGAAAGCCTGGATACCCCCTGAAATCACTAAGATTGGGCTGGGCGCTATACATAGCCCGATACAGTATTTCTTTGTCGTTGTCGCTAAATTCCCCGCCGCTGCTACCCGGATCTTTATCCATATTTTGACCTCCAATTATAATTATCTTGGTAAGATTATATCATATTTTAAGCGGATAAAAAAATGGCTCCGAGCGGAGCCATTTTTCTGTTTTAATAGTTTCTCTTAGTCTTCTCCAATGAAGACATTATTGTTCTTAAGTAATGCTTCGACCACGCTCTCAATAGCGTGGCGCCTATGATAGGCATCGTGGCGTGTAGGATTAAAATAAACCCAGATGTCGCCGTTAGTGATTCTGTCAACGTCAAACCCGGTGCAATCCCCGTTGAAAACGAGACCGTTAAGAGTATCTTTTACGGCTGCCACGTTGACAACGAGGTTTTTTGACCGGAAGAAGATCTTCACCTCTCCGTAATCCTCTATGGCATAGATAGGCGGGTTTTTACTAAACGGAGGCTCTCCCGCAACAACCTGCAGTGCGCCCCTCCAGAGAGTATTTTTGAGACCGTATCGGTCTAGGGTCTTTGAAATACTGTTGGCCCTGGCAGTTAACCCATACCCGTCTTCGCGAATGATGGCACGATCGGCTTTTTGCACTTCTTCGAGAGTATCAAAACCCTCGTTGAAGAGGTCTCTACCGAGCGTAGGACCGTCGCAGACGCCAACATGATGTTCGCACGTGGTGTTTTTCCCTGTTATTTCATCATATGCTTTCATCATGTTGTGCAGCTCAAACTGGGTTTCAAAGATGTAGCGCCGTAACTGCTTCGGCTGAATTGCCATATAGTACAGTTTGATGGCGAAATCTTTGGTAAAACAGCTCGTGATGTTAAAGAGCATCTTAGCCCTCTTTTTGCTGATACCATTCTTGGCTGCATACTCTTCAAGACTAATTTTCTCGGTTTCAATGCCAAATTTGGCGCAAATTACATCGTAGTGCTTGAGCTTTTTCAGAGTAGCTTTGATTTTGTCGTAGTTTTCCCTGGTTAACGGATGCTTTTCAAAGTAATCTCTCAAATCAAATTGGAAAAGTTTCCTCATTGAATGCCCCTCATGGAAAGTGATTAAAAATTCTTCCATGGCAGCAAATTCATGTTTGGCGTTAGTGCTTTCATTCATGTTTTCACCCCCTTATCTTATGAAACTAATACTAACTAAGAAAACAGATTGCTAATTTACTAGTTATCTTTAATAACCGTGTCTTTCATTATATCATAATTGTAATAAAAAGTCAAGATATATAGGGTGGCAGACGACAAAAAATCACCTTTTTAGGTGGTTTTTTGACTGAAACTGCGGTTTTAGTGTTTAACAATTTGGTTGTGCAATCATTATCTTAGTTCTGTGTTAGCTTATTTTACGTCTGGTAAACCAGAGTTGTTATGATTCAAGCTTGCTAATCATAACACGTATACGACCTTGCTACCTGCGACTTATTCAGTTTCAGGCGCATAATTCCTTCTCAAGAAAGGAGGTAATCCATCGACACGTTCTCGTACCGAT
>CAZHGO010000051.1:0-4517 GCA_964532185.1 uncultured Candidatus Saccharibacteria bacterium
TTAAGCGAGCTCTACAGTAGCACCAGCTTCTTCGAGAGCTTTCTTCATAGCTTCGGCTTCGTCTTTTGCAACTTTTTCTTTAACGGTTGCAGGTGCGCCATCTACGATAGCTTTGGCTTCACCAAGACCAAGACCAGTAGCTTCTTTTACAGCTTTGATTACTGCAATCTTTTGTGCGCCTGCGTCTTTAAGGACCACGTCAAATTCAGACTTGCCTTCGTCAGCAGCAGCGCCGTCAGCGCCGGCAGCAGGACCAGCAGCCACTGCTACAGCGGCAGCAGCTGGCTCGATGCCATATTCGTCTTTTAGAGTGTTCTTGAGTTCATTTACTTCGAGAACGGTAAGATTTACCAATTCTTCAGCTAATTTTTTAATATCAGTAGCCATAGTATTTCCTTTCTATAATATATATAATATATGGTTGCTTATTTTGCGTGTGCTTCAAGACCAGAAACGATTCCAGAAAGACCTCCGGAAAGGCCAGATACAGAATCTGTAACCGGTGAAAGAAGTTGTGCCACCACTTGAGCGATAAGCTCGTTTTTAGATGGCAAGCTAGCGAGTGCTTTGATTTCGTCTTCCGAAAGGCTGTTACCAGCGTCCGAAAAACCACCAGCAAGAGTTAACGCATCGTGTTTTTTGGCAAATTCAGCCAAAACTTTGGCCGGAGCGACTTCGTCTGAATCAGAGATAGCGTACAAAAGCTGGCCGGTAAGACCAGTAGTATCAGTATCTTTGTAGACCGCAATTTGCCCCATTGCAACTTTCACTAAACGGTTTTTAACTACCTTGATTTTTACGCCAGCTTCTCTAGCGGCTTTTCTAAGCTCTTGAATTTCAGCTACGGTCAAACCTTGATATTTGGCGTAAACGGTAGTTTTAGCGTTTTTTAGAAGCTCGGTCAAATCAGCAACCAATTCGTTCTTTTTATCTTTCGAAATTGCCATAAAAAGTTCCTTTGGTTAATAATTTGTAATAATAAAGTTAGCTAGTTGTTAAACATCGTCACCAAAACTCTATTATAAGAATAATTCCTCGGTGGCATGATTAAGCTTTCGCCGCCACTGTCTTTGGTAACTTCATCCATTATAGCACAAACTAGTCATGTTTGCAAGAGATAAATTGCACCAAAGAACCTAGCGCGCCAAAACCCACAATCATCGGCCAAAACCAGGTTTCTCCGTTCATATCTGGCACTAAAGCCAAAATTGCTAGTGTAAGAGCATAGCCACCCGCCACTGAAGTGGCAATAATAGTGGCCGGCTTCATCATCATCACGGCTAGACCACCCAATATTACCCCAATTATTCCCCCGATCGCCATTGTTTGCATTTCGGTGCCAAAATACTGTGCGGTCATCATTAAAGTTAAGCCAAATATGATCCCGCCAAGGCAGATTTTTTCGATCATAAAACCCATCAGAGCAAGGAGCAAACCACCCAAAATCGGCAATAATCCCTGCCAAAAGCTACTATTAGCCACATCGGCCCATGCACTATTGATGATTGGCATTAAATATCCCATGCCAATATATCCCAGCAAAAACCAGATGATAAAGAACGCAGGTTTTTTTATCTTGTAACCAACTAACATCAAAGCCAGCCCCACGCCCCCTACTACCCACATCTGCCACTGCTCATAGTGGGACAAATTCAAATCCATATTCTTAAAATCTTCTATAGTCTTATTAACTTCGGCAAAATTATTCATAAGCTTATTATAACATATTAACAAAAAAGTGCCTACGAGGGAATCCGGAGCGCGGCAGCGCGAGGACAAGCGCGCGAGCCCCGTGGCGACGGGAGCGAGCGACGCGGCCCGAGTAGGCATCTGTTTTGTTAATCTGTAACTTCTACGCCCATGGAGCGAGCAGTGCCAGCCACAATTTTAACTGCACCGTCTAAATCGTTTGCGTTGAGCTGACCCATCTTTTTATTGGCAATTTCTTCGAGCTGTGCGCGAGTGATTTTACCAACTTTGTCTACGTTTGGCTTACCAGAACCCTTCTGAATTTTGATAGCTTCACGAATAAGATCATCTACTGGCTGACCAAGGCAAACCCAGTCAAATGAACGATCATCATAGACTTTAATATGAACAATTACATTTTTGCCCATAAAATCTTTGGTAGCTTCATTAAATGGATTAATAAAATCCATCATATTAAGACCCCATTGACCAAGGGTGGAACCAACTGGAGGACCAGCGGTAGCTTTGCCACCAGGGATACGTAATTTAAGATTTCCAATCACTTTTTTGGCTTCTGCCATAACAAAATATCCTTGTTTAATTAAACTATTTTAGAAGCATTTTGCGTAACATTTTTATTATACTCTAAGATTTCTAATCTGTCAACTATTGATTTTTTATCTTAAGTGTGATATAATTAAAGTAATATATATTTAATATGTGGGAGGCTTAAACTCCGTTTGCACCACAGAAAGGATAATTATGGCCGAAAAAGAGGCTGAAAAACTTGAAAAGGTAGAAGAAGTTGTAGAAACTCCTGAAACTACTGAAAAAGAAGAGACTTTTGCAAAATCAGGCAAAAAGTCCAAAAAACATATAGAAGAAGTCAAGGCAGAAGAAGAACGCCAAGAGCGCAAAAAAGAACGAAAAAGCGAAGATGCCGCTGCTGCCACGAAACCAAAAGGCGCCAAACCCGTCACTCGTCCGTTGATTGAACGCAGAGGCAAAAAATATCAAGAAGCTCACAAATTAATCGAAAAAGGCAAAGTCTATAACCTTAGAGATGCGGTAGAACTCGCTATCAAAACCAGTCCAGTTAAATTTGATGCTAGCTTAGAGGCTCATGCTAGACTCGGTGTAGATCCACGCCAAGCTGATCAAAACATCCGTACCACTTTGGTTTTGCCAAATGGCAACGGTAAGACCGTCCGTGTAGCAGTATTTGCCCCACTAGACGTGGCCAAAGCCGCTAAAAGCGCCGGCGCTGACATCGCCGAAGACGAAGAATTCTTAAAGAGGCTCGACAAGGGTGAGATCGAATTTGACGTATTAATCTCCACTCCTCAATATATGCCAAAACTTGGTAAATATGCCAGATTGCTTGGCCCTAAGGGTTTGATGCCAAATCCAAAAGCCGGCACTGTTACTATGGACGTAGAAAAAGCCGTTAAAGAAGCTAAAGCCGGTAAAGTAGAATATCGCGTAGATAAACAAGCTATTGTCCACATTGGTCTTGGTAAAGTTTCCTTTGGTGCAGACAAACTTCTTGCTAACGCCGAAGCATTCTTTGATTCTTTGAAGGCACAAAAACCAGCATCCCTAAAAGGTAGCTATGTAAAATCTGTTTACATTACCACCACCATGGGCCCTTCAATTGAAATTGAAAACTTGTATAACTAAGCAGCCAACAAAAAATCACCTTAAAAGGTGATTTTTTGTGTGCCTTAGTTATTCAGTTGCTTAACTTGGAGTGCATCAAGTTCTACCGGTGTTTCGCGCCCAAACATCGATACCATAACTTTGAGCTTGCCTTTTACGGCATCAATCTCGGACACGGTGCCATCAAAGCCTTTGAATGGACCATCGGTGATAGATACCACCTCGCCAATTTCGTATTTTACGGAAAACTTTGGATCTTCTACGCCCATGCGCTTTTTGATCTTGGTAATTTCCTTTTCCGAAACCGGAGTTGGTTGAGTACCCGTACCAATAAAGCCGGTCACCCCCGGAGTATTTCTAATAATATACCAAGTACCATCCGAGAGTTTCATATTTACGAGTACATAACCTTGCAAAATCTTGCGATCCACTACTTTTCTTTGACCGTTTTTGATTTCGATTTGCTTTTCTTTTGGCACAATCGCCTCAAAGATTTTGCCCTTCATTTCTACACTATCCACGCGTTGGTTGATCGAGTCTGCCACCTTGTCTTCGTAGCCACTATAAGTAGAAATAGCGTACCAAGCACGGGTGTCATCATATCTATTTACTGCCATTTTATCTCCTTATTTTATAATTAAACTAAATAACCAAGTAAAGAACAAATCAAGAAGTGAGATGATTAATACAAATAGTGCTGTATATACTAATACTGCAAGCACCATTTTCCAAGTAGCTTTGCGATTAGGCCACCTCACTTGACGAATTTCCCGCCAAGAATCTCTTAAATATCTGCCAAGTGCTACAAACGGACGAAAAAGTATAAAAACTTTCTTAGTGTCATCCGTCTTTGCTGCACGTTCTTTTGCTTTTAGCTGTTTCTTGGCATTTTTCTCGGATTTTTTATCTTTAATCACGACTTTTTTCCGTGTAATCGGTGGCTCGTCAATCTGCTCCGCCGGTTTTTGCTTCCGCGGACTATCACTCGCCTTAATTCTAGTGATTTTTGCCATTTATCTCCTTTTCTAAATGGTTTAAAAAAAGTCTGATACCAGACTTGTCAACATTATACCGCACAAAATTTAAAATTGCAATAGCTTTCAAAAAAGTCTTGCAAAATAATAAAATGTGTAATACAATGGGCTTATGTTAAAGGCCGCACATAATCT
>CAZHGO010000052.1:0-4478 GCA_964532185.1 uncultured Candidatus Saccharibacteria bacterium
GAGCTCAGGCGCCCGCTTTTGGAGCTAAGACAATTAGCGTTTGGTTTTGATGGAAATGGAGACTCGGATGAAAAAATTCGAGCGGAGATGATTGCGGTAACGGATAAGGCGATTCGGCAAGTGAATGATCTTTCAAAAATTAAAAAATTATCCACTAATTTTTATGAACTTAAACCAGTGGCGGTGCGAGCGCTTTGTGATGATGTGGTGGCAGAAGTTTCTAGCCTTTTTGGTGGAAAAAAATGTGAAATGACAGTGCGATATTCTAACCGTTCGCGGTTGGTGGTAGCAAATCCGGAACTTTTGTCGTCGGTGGTTTATAATTTTTTGCTTGATGCAATGCATTATACAGAAGATGATATGAAAACTGAACTAAGGGTAAAAGAAGCCTGCGGAAAAGTAGAAATTAATGTAAGAGATTTTGGGCCGGCACTGCCTGTTGATGTATGGCGGGAAGTGAAAGAAAATTTAATTTCGCCGCGCGAGATTGCAATGCGGCCAGGTTCTTCGGCCTTGGGGCTTTATATTGCATCTAAGTTTTCTAAATATATGAATGCGGAAGTGGGAGCGGTGCGGCATCGGGATGGGGTGAGTTTTTATGTAAAAATTCCAGTGCCAAGGCAACTAAGTATGTGGGGAGTGTGATGATTTTGGCAGTGGATAGCGATGAAGTGGTAGGTGGATGTCTAGTTGGGGTTTTGAAAAAAAATGGATTTTCTGGATATTTGTCTAAAAATGCGATCGAAGCGATTAATTTTGTAGATGAAAATGGAGCACCCGAGATGGTGTTTTTGGATGTAATGCTGACGGGGCCGGACGGGTTTACATTTCTTAACGAAATGGCATCTTATGCGGATACGATGGGAGTGCCGGTGGTGGTGGTGTCGGAAAGGGATTTTGCGAAATATGATTTATCGGAATATGGTGTGGTGGGGTATCTAAATAAAAACACGATGAAACCGGAGGAGATTTTGGATTATGCTAGAAAATATACCTAAAGATATTAAAACTAAAGCCTATGTGTTAAGGCGGACAAATTTTGGGGAGGCGGATAGAATTTTGAATTTAATTACTCCGGTGGGGAAAATTTCGGTGATGGCTAAGGGCGTAAGAAAGCCAAAATCTAAAATGGCGGGTGGAATAGAAATGTTTTCTCTCATAGAAGTAAATTTGCATTTTGGAAAAAGTGAAATGGCAACTTTGACTGGCGCTCGGATGATAACTTTTTATGGGGAGATTTTGAAAGATTTGTCTCGGATGGAACTGGCGAGTGAGATTTTGAAAAAAATTAGCGTAGTGTCTGATGCTGTGGACTTTGCAGGGCATTTTGAAATTGTGGATGAATGTTTGTTTGGTTTGAATGATGGCTGTGATATAGACTTGGTGGAGGCGTGGTTTTTAACAAGACTTGCTAAGGCGATGGGAGAGCAAATAAATTTACTAACGGATGCCGATGGCGATGATTTAAGTTTGGATGCGAAATATGATTTTGACGTAATGGAGATGAGTTTTTGTAAAAATCCGGAGGGGGTTTATGATGCAAATGCGATTAAGTTGTTGCGGCTTTTGTGGGTGGCAGATTTAAAAACGGTTAGGCGAGTAAAGGATGCGAAAAAATATTTGCCGGAAATTTTGAAAATTGCCAAAGCGGTGAATAAAGTGGTAAAATAAAACAAAGGAGATAAGCATGAGCGGAAAGCTGAAAAAGAGAACCAAAAAAGTGGAGAAATCTGAGAAGGTTGAATTGCCAAAAAAAGTTGAAAGAGTAGGTAGTAGACCGTTTGACTATAAAACTTGGATATGGGTTTTGTTGGCGGTAGCGGCTTTGATTTTGGTGATAATTGCGATTGTGAATTTTAGCCAGAATGAAAAATTTGATAGTAGCTATTTTCATGATGACGACAAGAAAATTGTTTTGACAATGAATGCAAAAAATGCAGAGTTAGACAATAGTGATTGGGAACCGGAAATTACACATGTGGTATATTATTATGATAATAACAAAATTGTAAATGCAAGAGTGTTCTACGAGTATAAGACGGATGCTGAGGCGGAGGAGGCTTATAAAAATTTGGCGCTAGGTGAGTTTGCCACATCTAAGAAAATTAGTGGTAGATTTGTGGTGTTTGATGTGAATAAAATGCAATATGAAAACTTGACTGTACAGGAATTGAGGGAGAATATAGAGTCACTAAAGGGGATTGGTGTGCTGGTTTTGGATTATGATCAACCGAAGACTGATGACAGTGCTGGCGATATTTCTGGTGATACTGTGCCAGAGGAATAATGTGCTATAATATACTATATGAGCAAATTAGATGATATTGTGAGCTTATGCAAAAGGCGGGGTTTTGTATTTCCGGGTTCGGAAGTCTATGGCGGGTTTGCTGGGACTTGGGACTTTGGGCCACTTGGCGTGATTTTGAAGAAAAAAATTATGGATGAGTGGTGGTCTTTCTTTGTGGAGAAACGAGACGATATGTATGGGGTGGATGCGGCGATTTTGATGAACCCGCGGGTTTGGGTGGCGTCTGGGCATACTTCCACTTTTGCGGATCCTTTGGTGGAATGTAAGGAATGTAAAAGCCGGTTTCGGGCGGATAAAATTGCGGATGGGATTAATGAATCGGTATCGTCTGAGGAATTTTGGGATTTACATGTAAAATGCCCGGTGTGTGGTAAAGAAAATTGGGGGCCGATCCGCAAGTTTAATATGATGTTCTCTACTCATGTAGGGGCGGTACTTCCGGAAGATACTGGCGATTTGGCCGAAAAGTCGATTGCGTATTTGCGTCCAGAAACAGCACAAGGGATTTTTGTAAATTACAAAAATGTAGTGGATACATTTTATCCATCTTTGCCATTTGGTTTGGCACAGCAGGGTAAGGCATTTAGAAATGAAATTTCACCACGGGATTTTATTTTGCGTGACCGCGAATGTTCGCAAATGGAAATTGAGTATTTTGTGAAACCTGATGAATGGGAAACTAATTTTGAAATGTTACGGGGGTTGCAACATGAATTTTTGGAAACTATGATGGGGCTTGATGCTGGAAAAATCCACGAATATGAAGTGCCGGCGGAGGACCGGGCACATTATAGCAAACGTACGATTGATTTTATGTTTGATTATCCGAATGGCTTAGAGGAGTTGATGGGCTTGGCTTATCGGACGGATTTTGACCTTGACAATATCCAACGCGAAAGTGGTAAATCGATGGAGTATCGCGATAAAAACACTGGCGAAACTTGTATTCCGCATGTGATTGAACCGTCGATTGGTGTGGAAAGATTGTTCTTGGCAGTGCTATCTAATGCTTATACTGAAGATGAAATAAATGGTGAAAAGCGGGTGGTTTTGAAATTGCCAGAAAACTTGGCACCGTATAGATTTTGCGTGTCGCCACTTCTTAAAAACAAACCGGAATTGGTAGGGAAGGCACAGGAAGTTTATCAAATTTTGCGTGAGAAATATGGGAATGTGACTTGGGATGATTCGGGAAATATTGGCAAGAGATATAGAAAACAAGACGAAATTGGTACGCCAAAATGCGTGGTGATAGATTTTGATACTTTGTCTGATGATACAGTGACGGTGCGCGACCGAGATACCACCGAGCAAGTACGCGTTTTAATTTCTGAATTGTGATATAATTTAAATTATAAAAAAGGAGTTATTTGCTATGGCAGATTTTAATAAAGTTTTGACACCGGGGGAGTATGAAAAGGGAGAACTCAATGTAGTGATTGAGATTCCGACTGGGTCTAATCACAAAATTGAATGGGATAGAGAACGTGCTTGCTTTATGCTGGACCGTGTAGAGCCGGTTTGTTTTGCAAAACCTTGCAATTACGGATTTATTCCGCAAACTTTGGATGAAGACGGTGACGAACTTGATGTTTTGATGATTACCGACCAGCCGCTCACTACTGGGATTTGGATGAAAGGCCGGATTCTGGGTGTGATGAAGTTTGTGGATGATGGAGAAGTGGACGACAAGATTATTTGTGTGCCAGAAGACGATCGGAATAATGGCGACTGCTACAAAACTTTGGAAGATTTGCCAAAGCGCGTGTTGGAACAAATTGAATTCCACTTTAATCACTACAAGGATCTTAAGAAACCTGGGACTACAGTGGTGAAATCGTTTGAAGGGATTGATGTAGCGAAAAAAGTGATTAAAGATGCAATTTCACGCTATGATGAAAAACATCCAGATGTAAAATTTGCAAAAGATGCTAAGGCCTTTGCCGATGATGTGAAAGAAAAGATTAACGAAGCGTTTAACGGTGCTGCCGAGGAAAAAGCAAAAAATAGCTAAAAAATAATTTAGCTTTTGAAAATAGTGTTGTAAAAATTGCAACACTATTTTGTTGCAATTTGGATTTTGCTTGTGCTATAATGAAGTTATGCTTAAGGTTGTGCAAAATCACAAGAAAACATTCGCTATTTTTGCTACTGCCTTATTTTCTCTACC
>CAZHGO010000053.1:0-4441 GCA_964532185.1 uncultured Candidatus Saccharibacteria bacterium
GTTCGCAACGATGATGGTTCTATTAATGTGAAGAACTATGATTTTGATAAAGCGGTAGTAGTGATAAATTGTGCTTCAAATTTTGATGGTAGAAAATTGCTGAATATCAAAGAAGTGGTTAAGGCAGTACATAAGGCTGGTGGGATTATTATAATTGATGCGGCGCAAGCTATGGCGCATTCGGCAAATACCATAATGGGCGTAGAGGCCGATGCGATTTGTTTTTCGGCACATAAGCTGTATGCTCCTTCGCTTGGAGTGATAGTGTGGCGAGATGATTTGATGAAAAAAATGGTTAATGGTTTTGTGGGGGGCGGAATGGTGGACGACGTAGAGAAGGATTCGTATTTGTTGTCTGCGGAAGGAAAAGAGCATCGCTATACAAGATTTGAATCCGGCCTGCAGGCCTGGGGAGAAATTGTCGGTCTAGGAGCTGCTATTGACTGGATTTCTAAACTAAAGAAATCGGATTGGCAGAATTTAGAAAATAACACAAGGGAATTGTATGATTTTCTGAAGAGTTCATCTAAGGTACATTTAGTAAACAAAGAGCCAAATCCTACAATGTCTTTTTATATTGAAGGGCTAGATTCTCATCTTTTGGGTGAGGCTTTGTCGCGAGCAAATATCATGGCGCGTACTGGATATTTTTGTGCGCATTATTATTTGGATCATGTGTTGGGTCTACCTCCACTGATTAGATTTTCCCTAGGACTACACAACCGACCAGAAGATATAGAAAAAGTCAAAAAAAGCATGAAAAAAATGCTTTAGTAATAAAATTTTTTATGTTACAATGAACTTATGGTTAGAGCTTTAGATATTTCTAGCACTGTTTTGTATATGCCATTGGTTCTATTGTCTTTTATTTGCGTTTCTTTTTTGGCGGCTCCGTCGGTCGTTGCAGATGATAACACCGTAATTGATAAAGTAAATGTTAAAGTTTCGGCTTCTTGTACCATAAGTGGTGCCGGCACGAATACCCACTATGCTGAGATTTATAATGGTACATATGAAGATGATATTGGCACTACGGTATTATCTGCTTTTTGCAATGACAATGAAGGATTTGCTATTTATGCCACTGGGTATACTGGGAATACTATTGGGGAAGAAAATAGCAATAAGTTAGTAGGTACGACGCAGGGTGCAGGGAACATAGTCACTGGGACTGCCACTAGTGCTGGTAATCCAGACGTATCCAACTGGGCAATGAAGCTAGCCATTACGCAGGATTCTGGTGATACTACTGGCACTAATGCTTTTGTAATAGATAGCGATACGGAAGGGCCATTTAGCGTTTATCATACCGTGCCGAATAATTTTACTAAGGTGGCGCATAAGAATTCGCTGTCCAATATGAATATTACTACTGGCGGAGTGAAGCTTACTACTACCTATGCTGTGTATATGTCTAAGACGCAATTTAGTGGCTCGTACCAGGGGCAGGTAAAGTATACATTAGTGCATCCGGCTACCGCTGTGCCGAATGAGCCGAAGAGTTGTAGTAATAACAAGATTTGCTATTGGCCGAATGGGAATGGGTTGGTGACTGATACTATGGGGGACCAAGATAGTGTTAGTGCCGGCACCGAGATGACCCTCTGGCCTACCAACTTCAAACGTGAAGGCTATGGCTTTGCCGGCTGGTCTGATAAGTTTGACTGGGTATTAAATGAAAATGATGCAAATGGTAATGGTACAGGAGCTAACGCAGGATATCATATCTATGGCCCTATGCAAGACATCACTACGCCAAGTGATATGAGTAAAGGTTTATCACTTTATGCTGTATGGGTGAAGTCTGTTGGAGATATACAAGATTGGACTTGTCCTAATGATACTAATATGCCAATAGGTACAGTCACTGCTCTTACAGACAAAAGAGATAATGATACTTATGCTGTAGCCAAACTAGCTGATAGTAATTGTTGGATGATAGAAAACTTAAGACTGGATTATGATGCAGAACACAATGCAGATGGTTCGTTAGCACAGGGTTATGGTACTTCTGCTACTTATGGTAACTTTATAGGACTCGCAGAACCAGAAACGGCCAATTTTGGTTCTACTGAGGCAAATAGTCTTTATAAGTCTGATGGCTCTGGCGATATCAAAGGTGCTGATGGCGCTACGCTAACTGATATTGGCACCACTAATTACCCAGGCTATAGATTCCCAAGATACCGTAATGATAATACCAATACAGATGCCACTATAAACCCAAATACTACTGTAGCTAATATGATTGCCAGTACTCAAAGTATTTACAGCTATGGCAACTACTACACTTGGGCGGCAGCTATGGCTAATACGGCTTATTATGGCTCCACTACAGTTGACGCCAATGGCTATACTCCATCAGAAGCTGCTGGTACTTCTATATGTCCTAAAGGTTGGAAATTACCATATGGTAGGGATACTGGTAAAGGTGCTACAAGTGGTGGGTTTTCTTACTTGGATATACAACTAGGTGGTACCGGATTGAAATCAGACTCCACCACTACTCCTACTGGCACAGAGATGTCTATAAAATGGAGGAGTTATCCTAATGATTTTCTCTATTCTGGATTTGTCAATGGTGACAGTATTAAAAGTTCAGGTACGATTGGAACCTATTTTTCGTCTACTGCGGCCGATCAGTACGGTGCGTATATGTTTTCGACGGGAACCGTGGATACTGCGCCGGGAACGAGTGGTCGTAATGCTAACACTAAAATACGAGGCGGTTCTGTTAGATGTTTGGCTGATATATAGTTTAAATATTTATATCGAATGATTAATTTTTAAGCATTGAGCAAGCCCAAGAATTGAAAAGTCAAGCAGAAGTAAGATAGATAATTTTATAGAGGCGAAAACATTTATGTTTGCTTTTACTATGCTAGGGGTTGCTTTTTTAATAATCCTATATAAATAATACACTCGGGTTGGCTTTGGAGTTTTAGTGGACCAAATGCAAGAACTATAAAGTTCGTGCTGTGTGAGGTGACCATTAAACGATTAGTCTAGGATAGTCAGGTTACTAGGAAGGAGATAAAAATGACCCTAACAATTAACTTGTTATGTATCATAATTCCAGGTCGTAAATCCGAACCAAAGAAAAAATCTACTAGGCAATAGAGCCTAGTAGAAACCAACCTTGGAAAAGCGTGCCTAGAGGCGCTTTTCTTATGTTTTAATTATAACATGAAGTTGTATAAATTTAATATTTTTATGCTAAAATGGTTATATTATGGTGTGTATAGCTGCATTTATTATTTTGGCGATTATTGGTGTGTTTGTCGCCGTGATTTCAATCTTTAAACCCAAAGTAGGCAAAGCCTATCTTAAGATGTTTAAGAAAGCCTGGGGGTGTCTTTGGAAAAAGGTGCGCTTGCAAAAATGCGAAACTGGCTTTAAAGATGATGTAAAAAACACTCTTCTTAGTAGAATAATTATCAAGCATCCAAAGTGGGTAAAGCCCTTGTCGGTGATTATTGAAATTATTTCCGTCGTAATCGTAGTAGTGGCAGTTTGGGCGATTTTGACAGCGATTAAATCACTGCTGGCGCTCTGGGCCTTGGGTAGCTGTAATGTAACCAAGCCATCGGCATGCTCTATGGGGGCGGAGGTTTGTTCGATCGACGAATCTGAGCCGTCTAACGTATTTGAAGCCACGGGGCGATGGTTTACAGAATGGGGCGAGATATTCGAAGCAATACCAGATAAGTTCCGCACTTATGACGCCGATGAATATGATTTTAATTATATTATGATTAATCCTACAGAAACCGAAGGTTTATCAACCGCTATAGATATCTTTGACCCTGGATGCTCTGTCTGTATGATTTCTTACCGAAACCAAAAGAGCTCAGGATTCTTTGACGAATATAATGTCCGGCTGGTGCCGTTTGCCATCCAAGATGCTGACGATTCCTATAAATTTAAGAACTCCGAAATAATCGTAAGATATATGTTTGCGATAGAGCAATTACATTCTGGGCTTTCGCTTGCTATTATCGATAATATTTTCACCGGTAAAGATAGCGAAGGCATTTCTTATCAGACCAAGTTTAACGAAGATTACACTCACGATGAAGCCGTAAATAAGTTGGAACAATGGGTAGTGGAGGCTGGATTTAATAAAAGTGGCCTAGAAGAGCTTCGGAAAATCGTGAATTATCCAGAAATCACCGATAAGCTATCTGAGAATCGCAGTATCGTAGAGAATGACCTCAAAGTAAAGGGCATTCCAACTATGATCTATGACGGCAAAAAACATACTGGGCTTTGGAAAAACGAATAAATGTAATTTTTACAACATTTTGTACGCTACCGGTGTTTTTTAAGTGGAAAACTTAGGCAAAATGTCCTTGACTTTGAAATGGTTCAGGTATATTATAATAATAATACTATATTTAGACAGGATGCGAGGTGATGTCTGAAATACCAGAAAAACAAA
>CAZHGO010000054.1:0-4350 GCA_964532185.1 uncultured Candidatus Saccharibacteria bacterium
GTGTTTCTGGGATTGGCGCAGTTGGTAGCGCGCACGCCTGGGGGGCGTGAGGTCGGCAGTTCAAGTCTGGTATCCCAGACCATTTTTTTGGAAAAAATTGGGAAGATTATGATAGAATAGATATATAAAAGGAGATTATTGTGGCTGAGCAAAACCCAAAGAATTCTGTGAATGGTACGCCGGGGAATATCCCGAGTAAATCTAATATGATAAGAAGCGGGCTATTTACTTTGATTTTAATATGTCTGGCGGCGATGCTAATTATAAACTGGACGAATAAGACTCCAGCTAAAGTGGAAGTGCCGCTTTCGGATGTGATTACTCGGGCGAATGACCCAAATGGTGATATTTCTAAAATTACGGTAACTGGTAGTACGGTGGATATTACTCTTAAGGGTAAAGATCAGCCTACGGAAACCTCTAGGAAAGATGCTTCGGGTACATTGTATGAGCAAGGTTTAATTAACCATTGTGAAAATTTGGAAGGTGATGAATTAAAAAAATGTAATGAAACTTACCCGACTATTGAATATAAAGAAGATGTGAACACTTGGGGAATTGTGCTGGATATAGCATTAACAGTACTTCCAATTATTGCTATTGTAATTTTCTTTTCTTGGATGATGAAGCAAGCAACTGCGGCGAATTCTCAATCGCTTTCTTTTGGCAAATCTAAGGCGAGAATGTATGGGCCAGACAAGAAAAAAGTTACTTTTAAGGATGTGGCGGGGAATGAATCGGCTAAACAAGATTTGACGGAAATTGTGGATTTTCTTAAAAGTCCGAAAAAATATGAAAAACTAGGTGCTAAGATTCCGCGCGGGGTTTTGCTTGCTGGTGCTCCTGGTACTGGTAAAACTTTGATGGCTAGGGCGGTGGCCGGTGAAGCGGATGTACCATTTTTCTCGATTTCGGGTTCGGAATTTGCAGAAATGTTTGTAGGTGTAGGGGCATCTAGAGTGCGTGATTTATTTTCTAAGGCTAAGAAAAATGCACCGTCGATTATCTTTATTGATGAAATTGATGCGGTGGCACACAAGCGTGATGCACGTGGTGGGGCTGGGCGTGAAGACGAGCAGACTTTGAATCAGATTTTGGTGGAGATGGATGGGTTTGATAATGACTCGGGTGTAATTGTGATGGCGGCAACTAACCGGGTGGATATGCTAGATAAAGCACTTTTGAGGCCGGGGCGGTTTGATCGGCACGTAAATGTAACTTTGCCGGAGAGAAAAGATCGTTTGGAAATTTTGAAAGTGCATTTTAAAGGAAAACCAGTAGAAGCAGATGTAGACTTGGAAGCTCTGGCTAAGAAAACTGCTGGGTCTTCTGGTGCGGACCTTGCTAATATTGCTAACGAAGCTGCGATTACCGCGGCACGTGAAGGTCATAAGGCAATTGCCAATAGTGATGTGGTAGAAGCATTTGAACGTGTAGCGATTGGGCCAGAAAGAAAGTCTAAAGTAATGAATGAAAAAGAAAGAAAAATCACTGCTTACCATGAGGCTGGGCACGCAATTGTGGGACATGTATTGCCGGATTCTGACCCAGTGCACAAAGTGACGATTATCCCACGTGGTTCTACTGGGGGTGTGACTTGGTTCTTGCCACCAGAAGATAGGAGCTACAAAAACATTTATGAGCTCAAAGATATTCTCGCTCGGGCGATGGGTGGTAGAATTGCCGAAAAATTGATTTTTGGTACTGATGCAATTACGACGGGGGCTTCGTCTGATCTTAAAAATGTAGCGGAATTGGCTAAGTCCATGATCGTGGAAGAAGGCATGGGCTCTGGTACGCGTAATTTGGTATTTCCAGGTGAAGAAACTGGCTATTATACGATTACTACTGGTAAACCATATTCGGAAAAAACCGCCGAAATTATTGACGCAGAAATTAAGAAATTGTCGGATGAAGCAGCGGTAAGAGCAGAGGTAGTTCTTAAAGCCAATAAGAAAGTTTTGGATAAATTAGCAGAAGAACTATTAAAGCATGAAACTTTGGAAGAAGTGGAGCTGAAGCCGATTTTGAAAGATGCGAAATTGCCTTTGGCCGCAAAATTATACAAGTAAAAAAAGGAGGTTTAAAGTGGAGAAATTTTTAGATTATTTTGCACCAGAAAAATATATTTTAGATATTGAGATTGATAAATTTAAAAAAACAATTGGTGGGGTGGTTAAAATAACTGGTGAAATAAAAAATAATACAGTGAAATTTCATGCAGTAGGTTTGAAGATTTCTAAAGTTTTGGTGGATGGGAAAGCTCGTAAATTTAAGACGGACAAGAAAATTTTGGAGATTTTTGATTTGGAGTTAGGAAGTGCGAAAGTCGAGATTTTTTATGACGGTAAACTTAATGAAAATATGCAGGGGGCGTATCTTTCTACGTATGAATATAATGGTAAGACTGAAACGATTGTGGCAACACAATTTGAAAGTCATTATGCGCGTGAAGCATTTCCGTGTGTTGACGAGCCGCCAGCGAAAGCGGTGTTTGATGTAAATATTAAACTTCCGGAAGGTTCGGATGATTTGGTACTTGTTAATACGCCATCGCCGAGAATGAGTACATATTTATTGGCATGGGTAATTGGACATTTTCATGGGAAGACTATCAAAAATAAACACGGAGTGGAAATTACGACTTATGCGGCTTTGAATCAGGATAAAGATAGTGTGGATTTTGCAAACGAAGTGGCAGCTAGGTCTTTAGAATATTATGATGATAATTTTGGGGTAAAATATCCACTTAGAAAATTAATTCAGGTGGCGTTGCCGGATTTTGAGGCAGGAGCAATGGAAAACTGGGGGCTAGTAACATATCGCGAGTCAATGCTACTTGTTCCTAAATCTGCGACTTTGGGAACTAAAAAATCGGTGGCGCTCACGGTAGCGCATGAGCTTTCGCATCAATGGTTTGGGGATTTAGTGACGATGAAATGGTGGGATGATTTGTGGCTAAACGAATCGTTCGCAAGTGTGATGGAATATTATGCAGTAGATTTTATTTATCCAGAATTTAAAATTTGGGAAGGATTTTTTACGGGTGATGCTCTTGCCGCACTTAAACGTGACTGTATTGATGGAGTTCAATCGGTGCATCAGGATGTTTCGGACCCAGAAGAAATTGCCACTTTGTTTGACGGAGCGATTGTGTATGCAAAGGGTGCAAGATTGATGTTGATGGTGATTAGGTTGATGGGCTGGGATTCGTTCTGTAAAGGCATTTCGGATTATTTTGAAAAGTTTAAATATCAAAATACAGTTGGTGATGATTTGTGGGAGGCTCTGAATAAATATGCCGATTTTGACGTAAAAAATTTGATGCATACGTTTATTGATAAGCCGGGATATCCGGTGATTTCTAAGGGCGAGCAAAAAAGATTTTTGCTTGATGGCGAGATGAAAAAATCTGATTGGCCGATCCCGGAAATTTTGGAAGATATGAGTGGGCATTATATTTTGAATTTGTCAGACGAGGAATTTTCTGAAAGACTTTCGCGGTTTGATTCGCTTGATTTGGAAGAAAAACTGAGACTTTTGATTGATCGTGATTTGGTTTCTAAAACTTCACTTTGCTTATCTTCGTCTTTGATTCCGTTGGTGTGGAAATTTAGAAATGAAAAATCGGCGGCGGTATGGAGTGTGATTTTGACGATTGTATCGGGACTAAAAATTTTCTTTAGGCACGGTTCGGATGAGGAGAAAAAATATAAAGAATTTGTCAAAGAATTGGTAGCACCCGGGATTTTAAAAGTGGGGCTTGTCAGTAAAAAAGATGATGATGAAAATATTTTGAGGTTACGTTCAATTCTCCTCGCGCTAGATTTTTATGCGGAGAATAAAGAAAATTTGAGAAAGTTAGCGGATTTATATTCTTCTGATTATGAAAAATTAGATGCGGAAACGCGGTCGGATATTTTGGATGCGAAACTGTTCCTCCAGCCGGAATTTTTGGATGAATATTTGAAGGCTTATAAGAATACCGCAGATCCGGAAATTAAATTTGATCTTCTCGTCGCGATGACTTTGATAGATGATAAAAAAGCACTTTTGAAAGTGATGGGGCTTCTTGAAAAACCAGAAATCGTAAAGCCGCAAGATCAATTTTATTTGTTTATTTATCTTTATCGAAATCCGAAGATTCGGGAAGAAGTGTTTTTGTGGCTAACTTCCCATTGGGATTATGTAAAGAAAATGTCTGGAGATAAGTCGCTAGATAATTATCCAAGATATACGGCGGGAGTGATTAAAACTAAGGAAGATTTTGAAAAATATTTGCAGTTCTTTGAGCCGATGATAAATGACCCGGCACTTAACCGGGCGATTGAGATGGGCAAAAATGAAATT
>CAZHGO010000055.1:0-3843 GCA_964532185.1 uncultured Candidatus Saccharibacteria bacterium
AAAAATGGTGCGGGTACAGGGAGTCGGACCCTGATCTCATCCTTGGGAAGGATACATAATAGCCGTTATACGATACCCGCTAGCCTTTCTTATTATACCATATAATCTGTAAATATGCTATAATGTATGTATGCAAGAACTGCGAGAAATTCTTAAAAAAGTTATTTTAGACTTGTATGGAATTGATTTTGAGCCGGAGATTGTGGTGGCGCCAGAAAATATTGAAGCGGATTATTCGTCTAATGCGCCTTTGAAACTGGCAAAAGAAGTTCATAATAATCCTTTTGATATTGCTGAAAAGATTTCTGAAAAAATTGATAATAGTTTTGTTTCGAAACCGGGTTTTATTAATTTTAAATTATCGGATGAGATTTTGAACGAGAAGATTTCGGGGCTTTCGGAGAATTTTGAAATTTCGTCTGATGAATTTAGCGGCAAGACGGTGGTTTGTGAATTTTCGGATCCGAACCCGTTTAAGGTGCTACATGTGGGGCATCTTTATACTTCCGTAGTTGGCGATTCTATTTCTAGGCTGTTTGAATATGCGGGAGCCAAAGTGGTGCGGGCGAATTTTGGTGGCGATGTGGGACTCCATGTTGCTAAAACGATGTATATTTTGAAGCAGAAAAATCCGGCTGAACTTACGATTGAAGACATTGCGAGATGCTATGTGGAAGGTACCGCGGTTTATGAAGATGACGAAGGTGCTAAGGCCGAAATTACCGAGTTAAACAAGGAAATTTATAAAATTAATGCGGAAAATATTCACGGAACTTTAATTTCGGATCTTTATTGGAAGGGGCGGGAACTCTCTTACGAATATTTTAAAGATTTTTATGCGCGGATTGGAGTAGAGTTTGACAAGTTTTATCCGGAATCTACAGTAGCGGGGTTGGGACTTTCAAAAGTTTTGGAAGAACTTGAAAAAGGGATTTATGAAAAATCCGAAGGCGCGGTGATTTTTGATGGTGAAAAATATGGACTTCATACGAGAGTGTTTATCAATAAAGAAGGTGTGCCAACTTACGAAGCCAAAGATGTGGGATTGATTTTTAAGAAATATGATGATTATCATTTTGATAAATCGGTAGTGATTACGGGTTCCGAACAATTAGAATATATGAAAGTGGTGTTGAAATCGGTGGAGCAATATGCACCGGAGCTGGTTTCGAAAACTTCGCATTTGACGCACGGTTTAGTGAAATTGCCGGGTAATGTGAAGATGTCTTCTAGGAAAGGGAATTTCTTGAAGGCGGTGGATGTTTTGGAAATGGTGGCAGATGAACTTAAAAATGAATATAATTCGGAAGATACCAAAGTTTCTTTGGCGGCCACAAAGTATGCATTTCTGAAATATAAAATGGGCGGCGATATTATCTTTGATGTAAAAGAGTCGGTAAAAATGACGGGGTGCTCTGGACCGTATTTGTTGTATTCTGCCGTTCGCGCAAAAAAAATTTTAAATAATTTTAATAATGAAAAAAATATAGAAAACTATGCATATAATATATATGAAAGAAATTTAATTAAAAAAATATTAGAATATAAAAATGTTTTGGATGAGGCGGTGGTAGAAATGGCGCCGCATAAATTGGCGAATTATTTATATGAAGTGTCGCAGGAGTTTTCGCGGTTTTATGAAAATTGTCCGGTAGTGGGTTCTAATGAGGAGGCTGAGCGGGTGAAATTAGTGAAAGTTTATTATAATGTGATGGAACACGGTCTTAATATTTTGGGGATTGAAATCCCGGAGGAGATGTAATGGCAAAGGCAAAACTTTTGTGGATTGATTTAGAAATGACAGGACTTGATCCTTTAAAGGACAAGATTTTGGAAGTGGCAGCGATTGCTACTAACATGAGTTTAAAAGAGGTGGCGAGATATGAAGCGGTGGTGAAAGTGCCAGAAAAATTGATGAAGGAAAGAATGGTGGGAGAGTTTTGGGAGAAAAATTCGGTATCGCGTGATGGGTTGATGGAGCAAAACAAAGATGGTAAGCCGGTAAAAGAAGTAGAAAAAGAACTGCTAGAATTTTTGGATAAAAATTTTGGAAAAGAAATATACTTGGCTGGAAATTCGATTCATCAAGACCGGAAGTTTATTGAAAAAGAAATGCCGGGATTAAATCAGCGTTTGCATTATCGGATGTTGGATGTGTCGGCATGGAAGATTTATTTTGAAAATGGGTTGGGGCGGAAATTTGTGAAGCCTGAAAATCATCGCGCGCTTGATGATATAGAAGGTTCAATAGAGGAGCTAAAATGGTATTTGACATTTCTAAAGTAAGTGGAATCGGCGAATACACTTTTAAAACTGAAATTCACGACGAAAAGGAACGGACGCTTTATTTGAAAGATGATAAAGTTTTTTTGGTGGTGAATAAAAATACGATTGAAGTGAGAACGGATGAGGAGCTGAGAAAATTGCTGGTAGAAAAATATGAATCGGTGATGGAATCAAGATATTTTGGGCGCGGTGGTGTGGAGATTGTACTAGCGGGTAAACAACTTGATGATACAGAACTTTTTGACTTGGTGCGGCTGAGTTATAACTTGAGTTAGGCTTAAGTGGTTTGATTTTTAGCATAAGCAGGGGGTGGGGGTTGAAATTTTTGACAGGGTGTGATAGGTTAGTCCGTAATATAATAGCAGGAGTTTTATGACTATTAATATTACGGACAAAATTTATTTGGTGCAGGGGCAGAAAGTGATGTTGGATGCGGATTTGGCGGAGATATATGGATATGAAACAAGGTATTCGAATCGGCAGGTAAAAAACAATAAAGAAAAATTTGAGGGGGAAGAGTTTATGTTTCAACTAACTAGGGAAGAATTAGAAGAAATTTCAAGGTGCAATTTTTGCACTTTGAACATGGATGAAGATTTTTCAAGGTGCCAAAATGGCACCTTGAATGCAGGTGAGAAATCTTCAAGATCACAAATTGTGATCTTGAACACGGATGAAAAATTTCTAAGGTCAAATTTTTTGATCTTGAAAAAGGACGGTAGGGGTAGTAATGTGAAATATCTGCCCTATGCCTTTACCGAACAGGGGATTTATATGCTAATGACGGTTCTTAAGGGCGAGTTGGCGATTAAGCAGAGCCGCAATTTGGTGATGGCATTTAAGGCAATGAAAGATTATATTGTGGAGAATAAGTTGCTGGTGGACCGTCGGGAAAATCTGAATATTGGTTATAAAGTTTCTGAAAATACCGAGAAAATTAAAAAGATTGACGCAAAAGTTTCTAAACTTGCTAACGAAATGAATGAAGTAGTAAAAAGAACGGAAATTTCGTCGGTGTTTTTGGATTTTGGCAAAACTATAGAACATAAAGAGTTTTTGCTTTTGGAAGGTGAGCCGATTTATGCTAAAGAAGCCTATATGGATATTTATAAACATGCTAAGAAAAAGATTTTTATTATAGATAATTATATCAATATCAAAACTTTGCATTTGCTCCAAATAGTAAAACAGAATCTAGAAGTAATAATTTTTACGGATAACCTTAAAAATTATTTAAGAAAATCGGATTTTAATGATTTCAAAAAAGAAAGGCCAGATCTTAAAATTAAGTTTGTTAAGACTAAGGGTAAAATTCATGATAGATTTATTGTGCTGGACGAAAAGAAAGTTTATCAGGCGGGAAGTTCTTCCAAGGATGCTGGAAATAAAACAACTTTTATTCATGAGATTTGGGATGATTTTGTGAAACAGGGGATATTTGTGGAATTAAAAAAACTTGAGCGCAATCCGGAATTGATTTTGCGATAAAATTGATGCAAAAATAAAACTTGTGTTATAATAAGGTTATGCTTAAGGTCGTGCAAAATCACAAGAAAA
>CAZHGO010000056.1:0-3736 GCA_964532185.1 uncultured Candidatus Saccharibacteria bacterium
TGATTGGTTCCATTTTAATTCCTTTCTTTTGCTTTAATTTTGTGATTTACTTTAAATTATGTATCTTGTTTTAATTTTAGCAAATAATTTTAATTTGTCAAGGAGTGTGCTAATAATAAACATAGGATTATGACTCGTAGAGCGTAATTTTGGGATTTTTCGCTCTACGAGTGTTGACAAGAGGTGATTTTAGGCTTACAATGGTATTATGAAAATTTATTTTTCCAATCAAGATCATTTGCGCAATTTTAAGATTTTTTTGAGTTCGTTTGATTTATCTAATCCTGATAGGCTTGAACTTGCGACTGACCCAGAAAGAATTATAGTCCATCCCGCCTATCTCACATTAGCTGCTGCTTTAGCAATCAATGTAGGGAAAAAGAATGCAAGTATTGTGGGAAAATTGCCAAAATCTAGTTGGTTTTTGAAGGAAATGGGGCTGTTTGACTTTTTCACTACTTCGTCGACATTTAATGACGAGCAAGCCAGGGAACAATCTGGACGATATATCCCACTTCGTATTATCAAAACCCAAAAAGAACAATCTGCTTTTATCGCTGACATGGTGCCGCTACTTCATCTCCCACCAGAGAAAGCTCGTATTATACGCTATATTATCGGAGAGCTTGTGCGCAACGTGTTAGAACATTCCTATTCTAGAACTGGCGCTATAGTAGCAGCGAGATATTATGATAAATCCAACAAAGTAAGTCTGGCGATTTGCGATACTGGGATTGGAATATGGCGTAGTATGTCTGATGTTTGGCATCCTCGTGATGATTTGGAAGCGATTAAGTTGGCGCTTAACCCTGGTATTACTGGCACGACAAATAGAGAAGGTGGCACTTTTGAAAATGCTGGCGCAGGACTATTTTATGTTCGTTCTATAGCTAAATTGACTCGTAACTATTTTTTAATTTATAGTGGAAAAGCTGAATATATGCTAACGAAATGGGATAAACGCATAAAACCTAAGATTATCGCAGACCCATTTGAGGAAGACTGTTCTTTTACGGATAATGCACCAGATTTCCAGGGGACTTTGGTGGCGCTTGATATTTCTCTTGATAATGCTACTACTGAGTTTGATGAACTTTTGCATGAGATTGGGCAAGTTTATGATAATGCGATTCGCGAGCGAAAACGACGTAAATTTTATACACCTAACATTATAGGGAGAGCATAATGGAAGTTTTGATAAAAATTCGTGATTTTACAGGTGATTTCGGTGAAGATAAAGATGTAGCGAGAGATATAAGACAAGAACGTATAGTCCCAGCAATAGAACGTGGTGACAACGTAGTTTTGGACTTCTCTGACATAACCGGCGTAACACAATCATTTGTTCATGCACTAATAGCAGAACCGATTATGCGTTTTCGCGAAAAGGCTTTTGAAAGACTTTTTTATACAGAGGTAAACGACCAGGTAGCGGAAACTATTTCTATTGTTTACCGTTACATTCAGGAAAGTTTTGATGATATGGAGAGCTGAAGCTACCTTTAAACTTAACAGGTGTGGTGACTCGTAGAGCGTAATTTTGGGATTTTTCGCTCTACGAGTGTTGACTGGGGTGAATTGGTGGCTTGGCGCGGACGGCTTGCGTGGGCGGTTTTTCTTATGATATAATGAAGGTGCGAAACCGTAGTTTGCTATTTTAATTTTCGAATTCGAGTGATGAATGCGGCTATTTACGCAGTTTGCTCGAATTTGTGGCAAACTATGGTTTCGCGACTAACGTAAATAGTCGCATTTTTCGTCTTGGAGCTAGATGCGGCGGTAAAGGAGGTAAAATGGAAGAATTTCCAAAAAATCAAGAAAGCGAAGTGGGCGAAAATACTGGGGCAGAAGCTTTAGCTGAAATGCCAGCGTTTGAGGAACATATGAAAAATGCCGAAAAGGAAGCGCCTATTGGCGAGAGATATTACGAGCAAGCAAGAGTAGAGAGAGGTAGGTGGGTAGAAGCATCTCGTGAGAAACTAAAAAAGGCTCAGGGATTGAAGCCAGAGGACTTGAAAATTTGCGGAAATTTAGATGAATTACGCAAAGACAAAACTGGCCGTGTTCGGCCAGAATGGAGACCGATTGATGTTAATAATGAGAATGATATGGCAAAGTTCGACAAATATAAGCAACGCGAGATAGAGGAAGCGAAGGAACAGATCGAAGAAGATGAGAACACTGATTTGGATGAACTTGCAAGATGTTGCAGAAATCAAGAGATTATTGATCAAATTGCCACAAAACTGAATGATGATGAGGATTTTACTCAAGAAGAATTGGATTTTTTGGGTGATGCACCTAAGTCTTTTGATAGACATTTCAATTTTGATGGCCGATTTGATATACCGGCCCTATGCAAAGACATACAGCATGGTGGTCTTATTGCAGGCTACAGTTACAGGGAGATATTAAAAGAACCTGACATTGTTTACCCTGGGTGGTTCACTATTGTGAAAGCGCAGATGCGAGAAATGGTGAAACAAGACCAGGCACTGCTTGCTAGCAACGAAGAAATCCAAAAATCTCTTGAAGATATGGAGGAGCGGAGAAACTCTAATCCATTTGCTGGGGAAACCAATATCAATAGCGAAACTGGTGAGGCTCGGACGTTTAGCCTAGAAGATAATTACCCAAGACTTGAGAATGAGTCTGAAGAAGATTACGCAAATAGGTTAAAAAGAATTAGTCTAAAAACCCGTCTATTTGAAAAGCGACGGTAATCGCTAGATAGAAAAAGAGGCTGGCGAGGGGCTGGCCTCTTTTTTTGTTTATTATAGATTGGCTTGATTTTTTAATGGCGGTCTGGTAAAATTAATGTAAGATTTTAAAATTAATGCAATTAAAGGAAATTAATATGGGTCAAGCTGCTACATTAACTAAAACAGGGCAAATCACCATACCAAAATGGGTGAGAGAGTATTTGGATGTGAAGCCGGGGCAAGCGATTATTTTTAGAAAAGAGAAGGATGGAATGAAAATTATGAGAGAAAAAACCGCTGAAGAGACGGCGGAGGCGATTAGAAAGTTAATCCCGGAAGAGGCACGCAGACGCTACATAGAAAAATATGGCGGGATGACAGCCGCAGAAGTAAGAGAAAAATGGTCTAGGAGCCCAGAGGGAAGGGCATATCTACAGGCTGAAGAGGAGAAATGCTTATGATTTCATCACTAGATACATGCGTGCTAATGAGATATATCTGGAATGATATACCCGAACAAGCCAAAAAGGTGGAGCGATTACTAGATGACAAAAATAGAATGTTCTATATTTCTGATCTTGTGGTATCAGAAATAGTCCATAATCTCCAGGTCGCTGAGATCCGAAGGAGCAGCATTGTGGGGGCAATTTGTGAGCTGTTTGATCGTAAAAATATTATTTCTAACCCTTTTCTTACTGATTTGGTGTTACCATTTTATGCGGAGCATCCAGCACTGTCGTTTGTGGATTGCTACGCGGCGTTTGAGGCGGAGAAGAAAAATTACACACCGCTTTTAACTTTTGATAGGAAGCTAGCAAATCAACACAAAGATGTAACACTGGTTTAGATTAATTCTTGCTGGGTTTTGAGACGAGCGATGAGAGATTCTTTTTCTTTAATCTGGTCTTTTGTCTCTTTGACGAGATGCTCGGGAGCTTTTGCTACGTAATTAGGGTTCATCATCCGAGCATTGAGAGCATCTAATTCGCGACCAACAGAGAGAATCTTCTCGGTGAGGGCATCTTTATATTCTG
>CAZHGO010000057.1:0-3660 GCA_964532185.1 uncultured Candidatus Saccharibacteria bacterium
CGCAATAATAATCAAAATTTCCACCACCAACCCAGTAGGGAACTTTTTAGCGTTTTTCTTTTTTCTTGATTTACTAGCTTTTTTTACCATAACCTTATTATAACACAAGAAAACGCAAAACTCTTGCGTATAATTTTAAAACCGTGCTATATACCACCCAGGCTGCTTCAGGTTCTGCCCCTGCTGGTAAAATAGGCATCTACTATAACTACTGTGCAGCATCTGCTGGTTCCTATTGTTATGCTTCTGGCGCTGGGACTGGTGATGCCAGCCAGGACATCTGTCCAGCTGGTTAGCACCTGCCAACTGGCGGTACTTCAGGACAGTACCAAGCTCTTTATACAGCTTATAGCTCAAACGCAGCTAACTTTGAAGCTGCTTTAAGTACTCCTCTCTCTGGCAGCTTCGGCAGCGGCACAGCCTACAATCAGGGCACGCGCGGCTACTTCTGGTCGTCTACTCGCTACAATGGTAGCTATATGTACAATCTGAACGTCAATGCGTCGTCAGTTAGCCCGCAGAACTACAGCTATCGCGACCGCGGGTTCTCGGTCCGTTGTGTGCTAAGTAATTAACCATAACCAGGGGGTAGGGGGTTTAAATTTTGAATAGGCTGTGCTAGGTTGAATAGCACGGGGTTGACACTTTAAAAACTTGCGGGGAGAAAGGAGGCAGTCTATGGGCTTAGAAATAAACCTTTTATTTGGACTATTCCAAATAAAAATTATTCGTTTGCCAAAAGCAAACGAATAACATAGTTCTTTAATCCTATTCTACCGTACACTAATTAATAAGTCAACCCCGTACCTTATTTCTTACCCTTAGCAGCTTTCGCATCTTTCTTGCGATTGATACGGTTCATACCCTTGATAATCATAAAGATTACCCAAGCAATAATCAAAAACTCTACTACATTTTGAATGAAGTTACCATAAGCAATCACCGCTTCGGTATCGCCACCAAAGAAGTTCGGAATCACTAGTTTAAGGTCGCGGAAATCTACGCCACCGCCAATCAGCCCTACAATTGGCATGACAATGTCATTTACCAGAGAATTAACGATTGCGGTGAATGCTCCACCTACCGCCACACCTACAGCGAGATCCACCACCGACCCGCGGTTGATAAACTCAATAAATTCTTTGCGAAAACCACTGTTTTTTTCGTGCACAGCAGCAACCTTTTCTTTGACAGCTTTTTTGTCCATAAAAACTCCTAATAATTATTATTTCTAATTATATCACTTTGTCTCTGAAAAGTCATTAAATTGGGTATAAAGATTGTTCAAACTATCGTAAGAGTTTTTAAGAAGCGACTGCAACTCCGCGTCACTAGAGCCATTAGAAATCCCCGCTTCATCATTCATTACGCTATAAATCTCCAGGGTCATTTTATGTGCATAAACTCGGTCCAAAAGCCCATTAATTTTGGCTTCAAACAGTTCATTCATCAGTTCGTCCCGAGCTAGATTAGCTTCTTCTCGCACCGCTTCTTTGACATTTTTATCTTCCCAACCAAAAGCATTAGTCATATAGCTACTAAGTTGCGAAGAAGTATTGGTAAATACACCCTTAAGCGATGCCGACAAAGAACGCAGCAATGAAGATTTCACATATTGTTGATACTCATCGATAGCCTCCACCGTCCCATCTATATGCAGTTTCAAATCCGTGCATTGTTCTTCTGGAGTAACTTTATTGCCCATCAACGCCCCAAAAATTGCCATCGCAATCAAAAGTACCACCGCCACCAGCCCCCACTTAAACCATTTAGAACTCAAAAAATCACCAATGCCACCCTTACTAGCTTTTACAGGTCTGGCAGATCTTGAAATTTGGTCCAGATAGTCCTGACTGTCCATGATATAATTACATTATACCATGTATGACGCGAAGGAGGAAATAAAATCTCGGCTTCCCGTAGAAGATGTGGTGGGACGATATGTGGAGTTGAAACGCACCGGGCGTAGCCTTAAAGGCCGCTCTCCTTGGGGTGTAGATAAAACCCCTAGTTTCATGGTTTCTCCAGAAAAGGGTATTTGGCACGATTTTTCGGCCAACAAAGGTGGCGATATTTTTACCTTCATCATGGAAGTAGAAGGCGTTACTTTCAAAGAAGCCCTAGAAAAACTCGCCCGCGAAGCCGGCGTTGATCTCTCAAAATATAAGGTTGGCGCTAACGACCAAAAATTCACCGAGAAAAAACTCCGCCTCAAACAGGCTCTAGTACTCGCCACTAAATATTATCAAGCCTGTCTAGTCAAAAACCGCCCCGTCTGCGAGTATGTTTTTTACGAACGCCACTTAAATCGCGCCACCGTGGCTGAGTTCAAGATAGGCTACGCTCCCGAAAGCGGTCACGCTCTTCTAGATGTATTAAAAAACCGCAAATTCACCGAAAACGACTTAAATGACGCCGGCCTATTAAACCGTTTCAAAAAAGATTTGTTCAAAAACCGCATGATGATTCCATTTATTGATACCAACGGTGATATTATTGGCTACACCGCTCGCATCATCGGTGATGGCGAGCCCAAATATCTCAACACTCCAGAGACGATTCTTTTTAACAAGTCCAAATTTATTTTCGGCCTTTATCACGCCAAAGAGGCCATCAGAAGAAGTGGCTTTGTGGTAATTGTAGAAGGGAACATGGATGTAATTTCTTCTCATCAAGCCGGTGTCAAAGAAGCCGTGGCTACCTCTGGCACCGCCATGACCGAGCAGCATCTTAAAATCCTCTCTCGCCTAACCAACGATATCCGTTTGGCCTACGATGGCGACGAAGCCGGCGTCAAAGCCACCGAGCGTGCGGTAGAACTTGCCGGAAATCTTGGCATCGATCTTACTATCATCTCCGATTATCACGGCGCCAAAGACCCGGATGAACTCATTCAAAAAGATCCAAACCTCTGGCAACAGGCTGTAGCAGAACGCGTCCCGGCGGTAGATTGGCTCCTTCAAAAATACGCCGAGAAACTAAATCTAAATCTTGCTCCAGACAAGAAAAAGTTTTCCGATATCGCCCTCAAACTCCTAACTTATATTAATGACGAAGTCGAGCACGCCACCTACGAGCAAAAAATCGCCGACAAACTCGGTATTTCAACAGAAGTTTTAAGAGAAAAAGGCGCTCGGTTAGAAAAAGAATTAGAAAAAGCCAGTTCCAAAAGATTTTTGAAAAAACCTAAAACCACCATCGTCCCAGACCATATCAAAAAACTAGAAGACAATCTCCTGGCTCTCAAGATTTACGGAAATATCACCAAACTTGAAATCCCCCTAGAAACCCCCAAAGATGACACTCGTCTCTCCGAATTAGAACTGATTTTTAATGCCAATTATGGCTCCATCAAAGATTTAGATTACGAAAAAGAGGCCAAATCTCTCTTAAATCGCTACCAGAAGGAAATCAAAAAACTTAAAATCACCGCCCTTCAAGAGAAGCTAGAAACCCTAGAGGAAACCGACCCAGAATACGAAAAAACCCTAGAAGAGTTAAATACTTTACTCAAAGCTTGAAATTTTCTCTTATCTGTGCTATAATACTCCTAGTATTAAAAAAGGATTAATATGAAGAAAGCAGTTATCCTCGTAGGCGGGAAACAATATCTCGTCGAGGAAAAAGAGACCCTACGGGTGGACCTCCTCCCGGCAGGCA
>CAZHGO010000058.1:0-3589 GCA_964532185.1 uncultured Candidatus Saccharibacteria bacterium
CAAAGGCAACCAAGCCCCAGAGTGCAAGCGTACCAAGTATTTGAATGGTAATATCGGTATTTTCACTAGCAGAAGTGCCTTCTTTCGTCATTACGCCGGTTTCTGGAGAACCGATAGTGCGGGTAGCAATAGCGTAGTTAGAAAAGCTGCTAGTTCTAAAGGTGATGGTGTGAGCGACTGGATCATAAATAGTTGGGATAACTTCGTAGGTGCCATCGTGTTTTTCGTGGATGATGACAATGTCGTTGCCATCGATACCTTCGTCTAGTTTAAGAGTAATAGTAGCTTCACGATTGAGCTCATCGAGTTGTTCATCCCAAGTGTCATCGGCTGTGCCTTTGTAAATTGTGTTAAAAAGTTTAATGTCTAGGATGGTCTTGAGATTGTAGTCGCCAGAGTTTTCTTCAAAGCCCTCAATAGTGTTTGGGTTGATATCGGTAGCGTTTTTGATATCAAGGCGGGCGGTACCGTTGTCAATTTCGCCGTTGCTTAGACTGATACTACCAGAAGTAACAGCGTCGGCCTCATCAGTATTAACAGCGTTACTTACTTTAGTGAAATGCGCACCGAGATGGAAATTGCCAGCTGGCACATCAAAAGTATAGACGCCAACTTCCTCTTGAGCGGTGAATTCACCACCATTGATAGTGAAAGAAGTTAATTGGTAGCCAACATTTGGAAGAAGTCTAACAGTGACTTCAGTGCCGACAGGTAGTAGTGCTCCGCCAAAGTTGGCACCTGGAACTTCGCCCCATTGCAAATAGCCTTGGTCTAGGCTAAGCTGATCTGGGGTGTATTCTACTCCATTATATTTGATTTTTACGAGCTCTAATTGGCCATTACCAACATAATCGTCGGTGCCTTTGTCTTCGTCTTTGTAGGACCAGAGAAAGCTGCCAACGATTGAAGTTGTTTCATCGAAGGGCTCAGTAGTAGTCTCAATAGCATAGGTAGCAGCATAATCTACATCGTTAAAAACATAATGAATGGTTTGGCCATCAACTGCATTTAAAAGTTGCTCTTTGGTGGATGGTAATTGGGCGGTATAAGTGGTCCCGTTGATTTTGAGGGCAGTGAGTTTTTGTATGGTGGCAAAAGTTTCTAGCTCGATAGTAACTTTGTTAGAGCCATCGTAATCGTAAGTAACGGGATTATTTGGATGTTCAAAATCATACTCGCCATTGTTGATAGCAATTCTGTCTACTGGGTTGCCAGTAGGAGTATAAGTAACTGTGGTAGTGGCTGGTGGGATCGAAAAACTGGTATCAATATTAACAAAATTATTTGCTATAAGGTTTTGAATTTCATATGGAAAGGTAGTGACTTTGGCGCCATTAACCATAAGTTCACCAACATAGGAGCCATTGCCTGTGGCAGTAAGTGAAACATTGGACCCGGCTGGGGCATAGACATTTGTGTTTTGTGCGTAGAGCCCAGTGCCAGATACGGTGACTTTGCCATTAGTAAATGTGACATCTACTGAGGTGACGTCAGATGCGTCTGCGATCGTAGGATTGCCACTAAACCCTAGAATTGCATAGTTTGCGGAGGGGGGTTGAGCCGCAAATACATTAGTAATTGATAAAGCTTGGCCTAAGAGCATTACAAAAGCTGTAAATGCGGTAGCAAATTTTTTCATAAAAATTCCCTTCTTTTCTTAGTTTTGATTATAGCACAATTTAGTGAATTTGGTAGTGCATTATTGGGCGATACAGCGGATGGAATTGCCATAGTATCGAGCAAAATAGTACTGCGGTCGAACTGTTGTGCCACTAGCGACCATGGAATACATATAATAAGCGTCGTAATAAGTAGATGACCAGAAATAGCCGTCATAGCCCCGCCAAAACGCAGTACCATTGACATAACCGCCAGAGACTGGCGTAGAAAGCATGGTTTGTATACTTAGTGCTGTGGTAGAATTCGCTGGAGTAGTGCTGAGAGCAGTTATTGCATCATAGAGTCTCCCAAATTCATTATAGTTAGTGGTAGGATAGACAATTGTACTTCCCTTGGGAAGTCGCCAATTAGTTGGACAAATGTCATAACTGGCGTTATTGGTATCTGTATGGGAGCTCGTGTAACAATAAGAGCCTGCACTAGCAGCACAATAATTGTAATAGTTGCCAATCTTATAGTCGCCAAGACCGTAGGCATTATAATATGCTATCTAACTGCATTGATTTTTGTATCTGTAATATATCACTACGTGAATATTTAAGCGTGGTGGTAGTGGCTGCCTCGGGCGATTTCTTGGGCGCGGTAGGTTTGCTCGGCAACTAGGAGTCTGGCAATTTGATGTGGGAAAACTAACTTGGAAAAACTCCAGATGAAGTCAGCTTTTTCCCTGATTTCTGCGGGAAATCCATAGGCGCCACCGATCAAAATTATGACATTTTTGCTACTGATGAAGGCTTGCTCTAGCTTGGTGGAATATTCGTCTGATGATATATTTTGGCCACGTTCATCACAGATGATGATGAAATCTTGGCCGGAAAATGGCCAATTTTCTAGTTTTTTTAAAAGTTTTTCTTCTTCGATGAACTCCCAGGAAATGTCGTAGGGCTTTTTGAGGCGTTTTTCGTATTCTACTATAGCTTCCCTGGCCCAATCTGAGTGTTTTTTGCCACCGGCAATAATCTTGATCATAATATGTCTATTTTATTATGATGGCAGGACATCGTCAAGCGAGGTTATTGGTATTGGGCGATACAACGGACTGAATCGCCGCGGAAACGAGCGTAGCTACCCTGGCGAGTAACCCCTGTGCCTGATGCGTGCATGAGGTACATATTCGTACTACTATTGTAGGTAGAAGACCAGAAGTAGCCGCGGGCACCCTGCATATGCGCAGTACCACTGTCGTAGCCCCCAGAGACTGGCGTAGAGAGCATGGATTGCATGCTGTATGGGCTAATACTAGTTATGTAGGTGGATGGATATTTGGCGTAGAGAACGGTATATAGAGTTTGGTATTCTCCGCTAGAATCACTAGTAGGGAGACGCCAGTTAGATGGGCAAATATCTGCATTGGTGGCATTGCCGGTGGCACTACTACCGCCACTAGTACCATTACCGTAGCAATAGGAACCCAATGATGCAGCACAATAGTTATAATAAGTGCCAATTTTGTAGCTACCGGGACCGATATTATTAGCAATTGTGGCAGTGCCGGAGCCAGTTTGGCCTGGGTTGTCACCATATTTATCTATCACAGTATTATAAGTGTAGCTATTATTTTGGTAGGGACTTAAACATTGCCAAGTGGAGGAAGTACAGGAGCCACTTCTGTTGAGTAGCGGGTCTGAGTAGCTGTAAGATTTGGCCCAATAGTTGTTGGTGACATAAGTATTGTTGGCATTAATCGCCGTAGCGGCATATTGGTCTGAGGTATTGCCGCCACCGTTTTTGAACCTGGATAGTGCGGTAGTACCTACTGTATTATTCTCTACGTGTGTGTTGGATGCACTAATGATAGATTTATATGCATAAGCGTCAAAGTTAAGGTTATCCACCATCCAGCATCTGTTGTCATCTAATTTACCAATTTTATAAGTATTACCATCTCTATTATCCACTACAATGCCAT
>CAZHGO010000059.1:0-3518 GCA_964532185.1 uncultured Candidatus Saccharibacteria bacterium
TCGAGCCCCTCATCACCCACCATTTTTTTGTGGGAAAAATAGGGCTCGCTCTTCGAGTCGAGCCCCTCATCACCCACCATTTTTTGCGCGTGTTTGTTGACTTTTTTGAAATCTGTGATAGAATATATCGGGTAGGGTAAATTTCTTGTAGAAGAACGTAGTTTAAAAATCTTTTTAAGGAGGAATTCGTCATGAAATGTTTTAAACACCTCTGTACGAAGCTGTTTTTCTGTCTTTTTGTTGGCTCTATGGGATTCACTTTTAAAGTAAACGCTACTGAACTGACAGATGAAATAACAGATGCCACAGAAGCTGCGGTAACTATGGATGCTGTAGAAGCAATGGAATCTACAGAAATCATGGACGTTGTAGTGCCTACAGAAACTGTGGCAGCCGCAGAAACTGCAGATGCCGCGATAGTCAATCTTTTGGCGGCTCTCAACGCACGAGCACAGGACGTAGATAGGCTTGGTCGAATAATCCAAACGGAAGGCGGAACCTTTGACGACAAAGTCTGCGTGGGATTAACGGTGCTACACCGAGTAGATAGCCCGCAGTTTCCCAACACTGTAGAAGAAAACATCAATGCACCCTCACAATATGCAAAACCGGCTAAAGGTACGGTATTACCAGAAAATCTGTTGGCAGCAGAATATGCTATGCAGCTCTGGGAGAGTGGTATGTCGTACTCTATTTTGCCAAATGGTTATTTGTATTTTGCAGGTAATGGCAAGCGAAATAGATTTCGCGATACTCATGGTAATCACTATGATGCACCTGAAATTATACAAATTTTTACACCCTACATAATAGGCCCCGATGTGGGCCTTTTTCATGGGTCATTTTTTGATGATTTTTTTAGTGACATCGAATTTT
Source organism: uncultured Candidatus Saccharibacteria bacterium (assembly GCA_964532185.1). GTDB lineage: Bacteria > Patescibacteriota > Saccharimonadia > Saccharimonadales > Saccharimonadaceae > Nanosyncoccus. The sequence goes on from CAZHGO010000059.1 coordinate 877, forward strand.
TCCATGTATTTGCCTATCATTAGGCGAGTCTGGGCATAGTAAGCAGCGATGGACTGATACAAAATGGAGGTTAGTGGCATGAGAATCCACTGAAGAAGCATAAATATCCCCTTCCCTTTTCGATATTTGGCAGGGCGAGGCGGAAGCATCCTAAAGGAGACTAGTACTGTAGCAACAAGACCAAGCATGGCAAAAGTTTCAATCCAGCTAACAATATTCGGCAGATTGTAGCCCACCATAGTATGGGCGGAGGCATTCATAATCATGGGAACCCAAGCGCCAAAAGTAATCAAAGGCGCCATGATGGCGAGAGTGACATGTCCATCTAAAAGTCGCCAGAATTTAGGCAAAAGTTGCCAAAACGGGACGGGACGTTCGGATTTTTTGGCAAAAAGCCTCACCCCAACATAGGCTACATCGGAGGCGCCATAATACCAACGTCGCACCTGGATGAATTGGGCTTTGACGGTTTTTAAGAAAGTTTCGTCGATTACTGCGTCTTGATAAATCGGAATGCGAATAGGCAAAACAGTATAATCGCCGCCAAAGAAAAAGAGGCTGCGCCAATATTGATGACCGTCTTCTACGATAGTGCGCTTGCTCCAAAAATTCATTGCAATGAGAGCCTGCAAAGGCTGAGAATGGCTGGCAAAATTTCTTAAAACATGTGGCCGCATAGTAGTAATTACATTGAAAAATGAATTTGATACTGCAATTACGCGGGTGGGAGCTGGTGCGTCCCAAATGTTATTCATGAAAAGTGAAACCGGCTGGTAGCTTAACCTTTGGCGAGATGGATGAGTGATAAATTCGTACGCGACGCTGTCTAGATATTTAGGATGGACATGATTGTCGCTATCTAATGAAGTAACAATGGTGTTTTCTACTGATAAATGTTTTTTCTCGAAATATTCAGCGATGTATTTACCAGCATAAGTAAGGTTAGGACCTTTGCCCACAACTTCTCCTGGCAAACCGTCTGGATGTTTGACTAGCAAAAAATCCTTGAAGGTATCTTTGAATTCTTGATGAAGTTTTTTGGCGGTTTTCGCCATGGCTTCCCCACCGCGTTCTTCATACGCTAATGCCACAATCATGCGGTTTGTGGGGAAAGTAGAATCTCCTAAAGCTTGGATAGATGGTCTTAGGACGTCTATTGATTCATCGTACGCGGTGACAATAATCACATGGAGAGTTTTTTCTGGATTAGGGTATTCGCCGGGCATGGCGGCCATGAGTTTGAGGTTTTCGATATGCTCGGCATAATGGTAACTTTTGGAATTATCACCATGGAGACGCTCGTAGGCTTCGTGAGGGTTTGCCAAATCTTCTACGCGAGCACGCCAATCTACCCGCTCAGCGCGTTTGATAACCTCGTAACCTTGAACAGTGCGATAAGCTACGCCGATGGCTTTGACCAAAGTAGAAGCAATGATGATAAATAAATAAATAGCGCCCAATACTGGCTCGATAATGGATAGAACAAATAATAAAATGATTGCGGCATAGGAAATTAGGCCAGGCAAAATCTCGAAAAAACGGTATTTAAAACTGCGTTTTCCTCTAGGAATTTCGAGATTCTTGCGCATTTTGTCCTTCTAGCTCTCCTGGGTAAGCCTAATCAAAACTATAAAACTACCGATGATCAAAACCGAAGTGGTAATTAGAAAAAATTTGGTCATGCCGGCGCCACGTTTATGATAGATTCTGACAGCAATAAAATTATGGAGAATTCCGAATAAAATTGCTAGGAGTGGAAAAGCAATTAGGTCGGTCCAAGAACCATCACGGTAGCCGCCGATATCACCATAACCAACTTTGATTACGGAACTCGCTGGGTTGATTTTGGCAAGACTAAAAATAGTTAGAGCAATACTAGCTAAGAGATTTAGAATCATCATCATGAGCATGATGCGTTCATTTTGGTAGATTTTTTTAATGTCTTCCTTGAAATATTTCATGATAATTATCTTTTATGTTCTTTGCTAAATGAACCCGTGATAGATGCTACGACTTTGTCTATTTGCCTAATAAAGATAACGTCACCGATAATACCCATAAGGCCAGCGACTACTAGCGCCCAACCGATAATAGATGCTGCATCATTTACTGCAACAAAAATACCTAGAACCATAATTATCAGTGCAAGAATTGCCACAGCTTCCCAAATTTTGAGGCCAGCTTGGTATAGCCTGACAGCGCTACTAACACGAACAAGCGATTCATAGATTAAGAAAATGGCGATTACGATACGAAAAACATTGGCAATATTTGGCCCCATAATCATTACAACAATGCCGATGAAAGTGGAGACAAGACCAGAAAGTAGTAGATTGGAAAAGGTATTTTTTTCGTCTATAAAGTAACTGATAATTTCGAAGCCACCTTTGACAAGAAGGATTGCACCAATAATATAAGCTACAGCTTGCATCATTGTATCTGGCCAGATTACGAATAAAATGCCTAATACTAATATTGCAAATGATTCGAACGCTGAGCTCCAAGCAGATTTTTTAATGTTGCTACTCGCCTGTTCGATTGGGCGTTTGATAATTTCCACCTTTGGGTTAGCCATAATTAACTCCTTACTTATGTTTATTATACCACAAATTATGTGATATAATGTATTAATAAATGCCGAT
>CAZHGO010000060.1:0-3461 GCA_964532185.1 uncultured Candidatus Saccharibacteria bacterium
TCCAGCACCAAAAATCAAATTGAAAGGCGCCATCTCGGCGTTTTTTCGTGCTCGATCGATCAATAATCGCGCTTCGCGCGAAGAAAACACCAACCTGGCGCCTTTCATCTTTGTTTTTTTGATTGTTCGGGAGTAGGACGAGAACCGTAGGTTCGGACGCCGTAGGAGCCGAGCGAAAATCTCAAATTATTTGAGATTTTTTTGAGGCGACGCCCGGCGTATTGTTTTGCACGCCAGCGCAAAACAAGAGTCCTACTTCCAGCACCAAATTCAAATTGATTTTTTACCTCAAAAATGATAAAATCCAATCAGAAATACAGTGGGCAGCATTTAGTAACTTATTGTTTTTATTCGGAGGTGATAATATGCCAGAGAAAAAAACTACTACTCCGCAAATGCAATCTGATCGCAAACAAAATCAGCCCATGTCTATTGCGGAGTGCAAAGTTGAGACCATAGAACATATTGAAGAAGTTCGTAGATATATTCGATGGTTCACAGATAAGCTAACCAATCGCGGTATAAGCCACGACAAATCGAAACTAGAATCACCCGAAGTTGAAGCTTTTGCAGAGCACACCAATCGACTCGCTCACTTAGAGTACGGTTCTGAAGCCTACAATCGTGAGCTTGAAGAACTTAAAACTACTCTCGATCACCATTATGCGAAGAATCGTCATCATCCCGAGCATTTTGACGATGGTATTAATGACATGACTCTTATCGATATCATCGAAATGTTCTGTGACTGGCGTGCCGCCACAAAGCGCAACAAGAACGGAAATCTGTTAAAAAGTATCGAGATTAATGCGGCTCGCTTTCGCATCGATAGACAGCTCGAGCAAATCTTTATTAACACCGCAAAGAGCATCGACGAAACCGAATGAATCCTTAGACTCCTCATTTACAACTGAAAGGGAGTTCTACAAAAACAATTAAAATCCCCCCTAAAACTGGGGGGCTTTTAATTGTTTTTGACAAAATAACAGAGGCAAGAAATTTATTCAGGGCTTTTTTCTTCGTTATCCAACGGATAAGACTCTATATACCTATACATCACCTCATACATCTGGATAGTATTAGCAATAGAATAGGCAGTTTTTTTGCATTTATGAAGAGCTGGTTTGACTACTTCCTCAGTATACCTATTTTTGATATCTCTTATTATACTTTTAGTATTTTTGCAATAAACCCACCTACCTGAAGATATTTCAAAACCCTAATTATCCTCTTCTATTTTTTCGTCCTTTAGAATTCTTACGATGTCTTTGCCATCCCGCATGGTATTTCTAATAGATTCTGGTGTCAACGCCGATATCACCTCTACTGCCCCTGCTACCATTGTCAAAATTGCCATCGTCATAAACCATCCAGAAGAAATTGAATCTGATGCAAAGAAATAATATGGCCCAATCACTAACTCCACCAAAGTCAAAACTAACCTCAAATACCACCGATAATTCTTATCTTCCCGCCGCTTAAAAAGCTTAATCGCTCCCATCACGCCATTTAGAGTAGTAAACCCACCCGACATCAAATTTAAAAACTTGTTTACAAACCACTGATTAACAAGTAGTAGCACCCCGGCCACCATTACCACCAGATACAACATTCCCTCCAAAATCTGCAAAATCAAAGCCTTTTGTACGGCGCGCCTGTCTTCTCTGGAGCCTGAATAATCTAATTCTGCCTTAATTCTCCCCACTTGATAGCACGCCCAAAAAGTAAACACCGAACCTGCCGCCGTAATTCCGAGCGGCATCGCCACAGTATCATTGCCTTTACCATTTAGGGCCCCTATAAACATCATCACCCCTGGAATAAACATCATCAGAGCCATCGCCAATTTGTCTTTCAGAAAGACTTTATAAGCCGAAAAACCTCGTTTTACTAGCTTGTTCATAGTTTCATTATACCACGAAAATTCCCCTGTAAACATTGACTTTTTAAGCCTTTTATGGTAAAATATAAGTAAGGCACATCAACATCTTAAAATAATGCAGAAGGGGGGCACTATGTTCCAGCAAAATCTATCAGTTTTTCTCATCGGAATTTGCGTAATTCTGATGTTTTTCCTAGCCATCACCGACTCACTATCCAAACGAAGAAAAAACATTCTTTTTATGATGGTATTTTCGTCAATGATACTAGTAATCTCGCTTTCGCCAAATCTCCCAATTGGGGCCAATTACCACCACGAAAGATGCGATGGCAAAGGCTACCCCGAAGGGTTAAAGGGCGAAAAGATTCCCGAAAACTTGATCGAACAAGGTGAAGTGTAAGCATTATTTAAAGCAAAAACCACCCTTCGGGGTGGTTTTATTATGCTATTTTATAGAAATATTGGCTTTTTTAGGTTTTGGAGCTGGTTTTACTACTTTTTTAACTGGTCTAGGAGATTTTTTAAGCGGTCTCGAAGCTCGTACTACCTTTCTGGTCCGTTTTCTTTTAATCTCTGCATCTTTCGCAATCTGTGCTTCAATTCTAGCCGCTGTCGCCGCAGCAGCTTCCATATTGCCGTCAGCCTCATGAATTGTCAAAATTTGGCGAAGTGTAGCCACTTTTGGATCTAACTCATAAGCACTTTCCAATGCCTCAATAGCTTTTTTCGGACTACCTAATTTTTCTTCAGTCTTGGCTAACGCCAAAAATCTCGCCGGCACATCACCCTCAAGCTCAATCGCTTGTTTAAATGCCATTTCCGCCTTTTCGTAAGCCCCTGTTTCCAAATAAATCAACCCTGCATTATGGATAGAGGCTGGATTGTTATCGAGAGACTGGGCAATCTCAAAACATTCCACCGCCTCATCGTATTTTTTGCTCTTAGCGTATAAAATCCCCAAACGATTATAGGCCGCCGCATTCTTTTCGTCGAATTTCAAGATAGTAAGAAGTGCCTTTTCTGCCCTGGATGGCTTATGTTCTCTCATTGAAGTCTGCGCTACTTGCCAAAGTTTTTTCATTTGCGCCTTGTACTTAGGTGATTTTTCCTCTGCCGGTTTTTCACGCGGCTCTAAAGGAAGCAAAAAAGCCATAAACCCAGCCAAAGCCAACAATAGTAACATTGCTACCATACACTTATATTAGCACATTTACAATAAATCCGCCACTAAATGTAGTTTTATGTGGCCATTTTTATTAATATTTTCATAGGCCATTAATAATTTAGGGATTTTTATTAAAAACGCCTCTTTTTGAGTGACGAAATATGATTTATAAGCCATCTCTATCGCCACCGCCAAAATATCTAGTACGTATTCTCTCACGCCGTCCTTTTTCTTGGTTAATTCCTCTGCCAAATATACCAAATCGGAAGTTTTAGTCGCAAGAATTTTTTTGGCCATTTGTTTGGTTTTCTCATCAGCATTAATTTCTGATAGATTAGTCTTGGCCGACCTCAAAATATATGTCTGGGCCCTGCTCAAAATTGTCGACAAAAGTTTCGATGGTTTGTCCGTAAT
>CAZHGO010000061.1:0-3362 GCA_964532185.1 uncultured Candidatus Saccharibacteria bacterium
AAACTTTAGTAGCTAAAGACGAAGATGGAAACATCGCCGGTATTCTGATTTATCGTGGCGACAAGTGCACTCCGTGGGATACTGACAAAATGCGCGAAAAGTTTTTGGCAACCGGGCATGAATTACCAGAGAATTTTGAGCGAGCCAACGAAAAATATATGAAAAAAGTGACAGATCCAGAATTGCCAAAGGATGCAGCAGAGATTGAGTTTTTGGGAGTTAGAGAAGATTATCGTGGTAGAGGAATTGGCAGCAAGTTGATGGAACAGGTATATAATGACCCATCAATATCTGAAGCACATCTCGACGTGCTAGACAGCCACCCTGCAGCCAGAGGCCTTTATGATAAGTTGGGCTTTTTGCCAGATGGCGATAAATTTCCAAATTACCCAGATGGCAGTGAAGGTGTACAGCATATGGTCCGCAAAAATCCTAACTATTCAAGTGGAGAATAATAAGCTTTTTGTGTTATAATAAACTTATGAATTTTGACGAAAATTTTTTACAAGAAATGGGTCTCTCGGCCATGCCGGCAGACAAAAAACAAGAATTTTTAAACTATATTCAAGAGGAACTAGAAGTGAGAATTGGCGAGCGCATTTCCAAAGGCCTCACTGATGAGCAACTTCAGGAATTCGACTCACTCCTCGGCACCGACGAAGCCGCCAAATGGCTCGAAAAAAATCGCCCAGACTACCGCGAAATTGTCAATCGCTCCATCCAGGAGATGAAAGACGCCATCGCCAAGAATCGCGCTCAACTGCTAGGGTAATCAAAATGGATAACCAACCAGAAAATATTAAACCCGTTGTCCAAAAAACTGATCTCACATTCAATTTACTAACTTTTATTCCTATTACTGGTATTTTTGGTTTCCATGATTTATATATTAAAAAATATAAAAACTTTGCCATACACATGTTTATAGGCATTGTTGCGACGGTATTAAATACAGTAGTACCTAGAATAATTATCGATCGACTACTTGCTACTTCCACAAAAGGCTATGTCACAATGCCTAGCGATCCAGTTTTTGTATTTTTTTGCGATGTTTTACCAACACTTATTTTTGTAGGTCTATATATATGCGGGATTATTGAAAATCGCCATTTCATAAAAACACAAGCAGCACCAGAAATACCCTCTCCAGACATACCACTAGAACAAGAAACCATAAAACAACAAGCAAATATTAATAATAGGGTAGATAATAGGAATTTTTCAGCCATCTCCTTCTTTTTGTCTTTAATTCCTATTCTAATTTGGTCTTATACTTTAATAACGATAATGTCGTATATAGACGAGATAAGAGCTCCAGGTTTCAGTGGGGGAATGGCAATATTGATTGCGCCAATGTTTTATTATGGAACATTCGGTATAGGATTTATAATTAGTTTTTTCTCCATCAGTTTTGCAATCAAGGGATTAAAAATTGAAAAACAAAAACATTTAGCGATTGCCAGCTTAGTGCTAAAGGGGATTACAGTAGCACTCATAATTGCAACATTTGTTGTTCCGAGTATATTACCGTAACTTTTATTTCCCATACCCATTGAGAAAACTCTTCGCATCCATCGGTTTTTTTGCCCCAACTTTACAGATATATGATATAATTGCAGATAGTATAGCTTAAGATTTTATTAATTTAGTAAAAGAAAGGCTATTTTGCTTACAAAGAAACAAGGTAAAATCATCCCAAACGGTGTTTCGTTGGAAAAACATGAAAACAAGACTGTAGTCTTTTTTACTGAAATGGGTTACGATGTAGAATTAATTCCGCCATCCAATATTCCAAAAACTAAGACGCCAGATTTTATAATGAATGGTATAGCATGGGAAATGAAAAGCCCACAAGGTAAATCTAAAGAGACCTTGGAACATATTTTTAAACGAGCGAAAAGACAGTCAGAAAACATCATTATAGATCTAACGCGCATAAAGTTATCAGAAGACATTGCCATAAAAGAAATTAAACGACGATTCATTCAAGCTAAATCATGTAAAAGATTAAAAATCATTACTAAAGATCATAAACTGCTTGAATTTAAGAAGTGAATATGCTATACTAAGAGTATCGAGGGCGACCTTGCGCCGGAGGTGCGAGGCCAAGCCCTCTTTTTATTTCCCATACCCATTGAGAAAACTTTTCGCATCCATCGGTTTTTTGCCCTCTGGCTGTAAGAGGTCAATCGCTAAAATTTTGCCGTCAGCACAGGGAAGCGGAATTAGGGCTGTCTCAGCCGAGTCGCATATATGCGCCTCTAAAATGATGCAATTTTTGCCAAAAAACGTATATTTTGGTTTTGGATAACCCTGAAAAGCTACAATTTTTCTTAAAGTCTGCTTTGCCGTATCTGTTTCCGGAGTCAAAAACGACATGCTTTTATCTAATTTTCCGCAATAAGTCGCCTTTGATTCATCTTGAGCCACCGGCGTGGGCCATTTTTTGGACTTCAGAAGAGAAGAAACCATCGCTGCTCCCATTTCAGCCAAAGTTTTATACAAAAAATCTTTGCCAAGGGGTGAGTTGTCTAGTGCAGTCTCTAGAGTAGCCTGCTTATATATCGGCCCAGCGTCCATCTTGGGAGCCAACTTCATCACCGATACACCAAAATCTGTATCGCCATTAAGAATCGCACTTTCAATCGGCGAAGCACCCCTGTAAAGAGGCAAAAGTGACGGATGGATATTTAAAATCCCCTCTGGCTCAAATACCTCCAAAACAGAGGAGGGAATCAAAACTCCAAACGAGGCCAGAACCCCAATCGCCTCTGGATTTTTCTTTTTTAGCTCCACCGCTTTTTCTAAATCTTCTTTAGTATGGGCATGAAAAATCACCTCAAAATCAGAAAGCCCCTCTAGCGCATAATCAGACAACGGCCCATTCCCGAAGAAGATAATTTTACTCTTCGCCCCAGAGTTTGTCATTATTCAAAATCTCCTTTTTGTAATCTTTTACTGGCTCCAGCTCACCCTTATCTGTCATCTTATAAAACGCATCTTTTTTGTCGCGAATATGGTCAATAAAGAGGACCCCATTAAGGTGATCTATCTCATGAAGAAGCGTCCGTGCGAGCTCCCCTGTAGCCTTAATCCGCACCTCTTTGCCATCCTCTGTTTTAGCTTTCACCCGCACCCTAAGAGGCCGAGGCACCTTACCATAAACAGAAGGCACCGAAAGACACCCCTCAAAATCCGTCACTGTCTTGCCTTCAGTCTTGGTCACCTCTGGGTTGATAAAGGCCGTAAAATGGGCATTTTTCTTGTCTTCCATATCATCACGGATGATAATAATTCGCTTCAAAATTCCCATCTGAGGTGCTGCCATCGCCGCCGAGAGCTCATAAGGGTGCTTTGCCTCC
>CAZHGO010000062.1:0-3342 GCA_964532185.1 uncultured Candidatus Saccharibacteria bacterium
GCTCCTCGTGGTGCCATTCAAGGGTCATATAACAAAAATGGCACCACGATGGGTGTAACAGTTCAACATATCTACAGGTAGTACCATGCAAATCGTCAAACACCATCTTGGTGCCATTCTTACGATTTACAATAGTCTACGATAAAAATCGTCTACCTTTTGTAAACATATTGAACTGTTACATTTATTATTATAGCGTAAGAAAATACTCGTGTAAAGATTATTTTTTGCTGAGACTATTGAGGCTATGGAGGATTTTGGAGCGGGCGTGAGGAGTGATGATTTTGTCTAGCCAACTGCTCTTGGGAATTTGATTTTTGGAAGTTAGAATTTCTACGACGTCACCGTGATGTAATTTGGTATTGAGATTAGACATTTTGCCATTGATTTTGACGCCCATGACATGGTCTCCGATTTCGGAGTGAAGACGGTAAGCAAAATCTAGTGGCAGAGCACCTTTTGGTAAATCTAGAATATCGCCTTTTGGCGTGTAAACAAAAATGCGGTCGGCGAAGAGATTGAGTTTGAGCTTTTTTAAATCCACCTTTTTGCCTTCGCGGAGTTTGGCGGCGGTCATTTGAAGTTCTTGAATCCACAAAAGATTGGTGGGGAGATGCTCAATCTTCCCTTTTTTGTAGTTTTCGGTGACTTTTTGCTCGTTGTAATAGAAACTCGCGGCAAGCCCGTGCTCGGCAAATTCGTGCATTTCTTTGGTTCTAATTTGAAATTCGACAATGTGCTTATCTTTGGTAATGACGGTGGTGTGAATAGATTGATAACCGTTTTGCTTGGGCATTGCGATGTAATCTTTGATGCGACCATCCATTGGCATGTAGAGCGAGTGGACGATACCAAGAACCAGATAGCAAGTGGTAACATCTTCTACGATGATGCGAAGTGCAGTAAGATCATAAATTTCGTTGATGTTTTGGTCGTGTTTGGCAAGTTTTCTGTGAAGTGAGTAAATTGACTTCACACGACCAGAGAGAGTAAATTTGATTTTTTCCTTTTTGAGGGCTTCGGAGATTTCTTGCTCGATTTTTTTGAGGGATTTGGCGGCGGTTTTGTTGTGCTTTTCGATTAAATCTTTAAGGTAATCGTAGCGCTTGGGATCCACGTACTTAAAAGATAGGTCGGCCATTTCGACGCGTAAAAGCCCCATGTTTAATCTGTCTGCCAGTGGTGCGAAAACTTCTAGAGATTCTTTGGCGATTTTTTTCTGCTTGTCGGGTGGAAGGGCGCTTAGGGTTCTGAGATTGTGCAGGCGGTCGGCGAGTTTGATAATAAGAACCCGGATGTCGTCGCCGAGCGCAATCATCAGCCTTAAGAAATTATCTTTGGTCTCGGGAAGGTAGGTGTCGATGTCACGCATGCCATTTCTGGCGGTGGAAAGCTTGGTGACGCCATCGACGAGAAAGGCCACGGATTCGCCAAATTCATTTTCGATGTCTTTCAAAGTGAGATTAGTATCTTCTACGGTGTCATGGAGGATACCAGCGATAACGGTGTCTTCGTCCATGCCCCATTCTTCAAGAATTTTTTTGACAGCCAAAGGGTGAATAATGTAAGGCTCGCCGGTTTTTCGGAATTGACCTTCGTGAGCCTTGGTAGCCATAGCAATGGCTTTTTTCACCCTGTCTGAGTCTTTGCTCATTATAAATACTATTTTAGTTTATCAATGAGGTTTTGTAAATCGGTTAAGTTTTTGCACTTGAAGGTGAGACTTTTGCCGGAAATTTTAACTACAGTATTGTATTTGGCGGTTAAAGCATCTTCTTCTTTGTGGTATTGGTCGCGTTTGATTAGGGCGGCGGAGGATTTTTTCTTGTGGTCTTGAAAATAGCGTTCGACTTTTCTAGCAGTCCAGCCTTCTTCGACAATCTTGGGGAGGACCTTTCTGATAGTTTCTTCGTCTCTATTGACTAGTGGGCGCATAACGCCTTCGGTGAGTTTTTCTTTGACCATGGTGTGTTTGACATCTTCGGGGAGATTGAGGAGCCTCAGGGTATTTTGGATGGTGGCCTCGGACTTGCCAACTTTGGCAGCGATGTCTTCGTCTGATAAATTAAACTGGTTTTTGAGCTTGGCGTAGGCGGTAGCAAGCTCGATAGGGTTGAGATCTTCCCTCTGGGCGTTTTCGATAATGGAAAGCTCAAGACGGTTTTGGGAGTCTAGCGAGCGGACGATGGCGGGGATTTTGTCTAGACCGGCAATTTTGGAAGCACGCCATCTTCTTTCCCCGGCGACGATTTTATACTGGCCATCTTCCCTTGTGACGACGATCGGCTGAAGCACACCGTGCTCTTTGATTGAGGCGGCGAGCGCCTCCATGGCCTCAGGAGTAAATTCGCGACGAGGCTGGTTTTCGTCTGGGACGATCTCGGAAAGCTTGAGTTTTAAGAGCTCGGAGGATTTTTTGTCTTCTTTGGCGGTGGGATCAAAATCTTCATCTACCAAATCGGTAGGAATTAGCGCGTCAAAACCGCGACCTAGTCCACTCATTTAGTTCTCCTTTCGACTTCTTTTGCAAATTCTTTGTAGGCCTTGGCACCACGAGAGAATTTGTCGTAATCGCCAACTGGGACGCCATGAGATGGGGCCTCAGCCACGCGGACATTTCTAGGAATGGTAGTTTTGAAAGTAAGGTCTTTGAAGTATTTTTGGATTTCTTTGAAAACTTGGGTGGAAAGGCTGGTCCTCTTATCATACATGGTAGCCAAAACACCTAATAATTTGAGATGAGGATTGGCGCGAGATTTAACCATTTTCATGGTTTCTAGAAGCTGCGCCACGCCTTCTAGGGCGTAAAACTCGGTCTGAACTGGGAGCAAGAGGTAGTCGGCCGCAATCATACCATTAATGGTAAGGAGACTGAGAGACGGAGGCAAATCGATAATTACATAATCGTAGTTATCTTTGACGCCATTAATGGCATCGCGAAGGCGAACAAATTTTTTGTTCAGGCCGGCGATTTCTACTTCGGCGTTGGCGAGTTCTGGGGTAGCGGGAGCGAGATCGTAGTTTTTGTACTTGGTGGCATGAATACAGCTGGCCATAGTGGCAGTATCCAAGATAACTTCGGACATGGTGATGCCGAGTTTCTCCTTATCATTCTTATCTAGACCAAGGCCAGAAGTAGCGTTGCCCTGAGGATCAAAATCTACTAGAAGGACCTTTTTCTTATTTTTAGCGAGGTAATAACTCAAGTTTACAGCGGTGGTAGTCTTACCGACACCGCCCTTTTGATTAGTTATACAGATTACCTTCGCACTCATAATACTTATCATTATACCATAAAAGAAATAAAAATATTTATTTTATTCGCTTGGACTTGTTTGCTTG
>CAZHGO010000063.1:0-3302 GCA_964532185.1 uncultured Candidatus Saccharibacteria bacterium
GGGGGGGGGTGCAACCGCTGAAAATATCACCACTGATGTAAATGTTCAGCCTAGTCTTACCCTTAATCTTTCGGCTAATGATTTAAATCTAACTTTGGATCCTGCTAACAATACTTTTGGTTATGCAGACCTTGATGTAACTGTGGGTACTAATAATGATACTGGATATCAACTCACTATGTCTACCACCAATACAGATTTAGTAAATATTACAGATAGTACTAAAGTCATAGAAACCTTACCTAATCTTTCTGGTGGTTATACTGATACTACTTTCATGGTAAACAAATGGGGCTATAAAAAGAATAGAAACACAGATAATTATAACAACTTCCCACTATCAGAAACCTTACTAGAAAACAACACTAGAACTAATGAAGATACTGCTAATCTACGCTTTGCTACCAAAATAGATTATACCAAACCTTCTGGCACTTACAAAACCACTATTAACTTTAATGCGGTGGCTAATCTACTATGTGATACTACCATTACTGGTGATATGCAAACTTTTAATCCTTGTCCAGACATGACAGTGGGAACATCTGGTACATTGACGGATACTAGAGATGGTAAATCTTATACCGTGGCTAAACTTGCTGATGGGCAAATCTGGATGACGAGTGATCTTAATCTTGCTGGTGGGACTAAACTATATTCAGAAACTTCTGATGTTCCGGCTGGCTATCCAGAATCTGGTGGGATAGGTTACTATCAACTTCCGGCATCTTCTAGGTCTGGTTTTTCGTCAGATAGTGGTGAGTATGTTTATAATACGGGTAATGAAACTACTTCTCAGAGTGGTTGCACTAGTTCTATACCTTGCAATTCGTACTACTCATGGCTGGCAGCTACTGCTGGTGGTCTAGACGCGTCAGGTAACGCGGTAACTGGTGAAGGTTTAGATGCGGCTTATTCTATTTGTCCGAAAAGCTGGAGATTGCCAACATCTGGTGACAAAAATGATTCTTCCGCTACTTCTACTACTGGTTATAAGAAGGGTGATTTTTATAAACTTGCTACTGCTTACGGTGCTGATCTAGAGTCCAGTTATTCGCAAAATTCCGCAGTATTTTATGATAATGCCGGTCCAGGGACACTTCCTAATTTTTTGATTACTGGTAGTTATTTCAACAGTTCGCTCTATTTTGGTGGTTCGCGTGCTACCTATTGGTCTTCGTCATCGCACTCGTCTACTATTGCCCACGATTTTTATTTCGATAATTCATCTGTGGCTGTGGAGACAGATGCTCGGCGACGTGGCATATCCGTGCGGTGTATGTTTGGAGTTCTCTAGTCTATCACTGTTCGGCAAAAAGTTTGGGAGAAAATAATTTCTAGCTTGAATTTTGCCGATATGGGGTGTATAATGGGGTTATGATTTATTTAAGCGTAGAAGAAATTGCCAAAAAGTGGGGAATTTCAGACAGGAGTGTAAGGAACTACTGTACAGAGGGGCGGATTGAAGGAGCTAAATTAGAAAATGGAGTTTGGCAGATTCCTGAGGATAGTCAGAAACCTGAACGGATTAACCAAAAACAATCCGAAGATACTTTGCTAGATATTTTGAGATTTGAAAATAAAAATGGTTTGAAGGGTGGGATTTATCATAAAGTCCAGATTGAGCTAACTTATAATTCTAACCATATCGAGGGGAGCCGTTTGACAGAGGAACAGACTCGTTATATTTTTGAGACTAATACAGTGGGGATGATGCAGAAGTTTAAGGGAGTGAGAGCAGATGATGTGGTAGAGACGGCTAATCATTTTCGGTGTATAGATTACATCATAGATAACGCTACTCGTCAAGTGAATGAGCATATGATTAAGACCCTGCATTTTATTTTAAAAAATGGTACCTCGGAATCTAGGGAGGAGTGGTTTAATGTAGGGGAGTATAAAAAAATGCCAAATGAGGTAGGTGGGCTTAGAACCACTTCGCCAGAGGATGTGCCAGAAGCGATGAAAAATTTGATTGAAAAGTATCGTGAAAAGGAAAATTTGGGTTTGAAAGATTTGCTAGAGTTTCATCATGATTTTGAATTGATTCATCCATTTCAAGATGGGAATGGGCGAATTGGACGGTTGATTCTGTTTAAGGAGTGCCTGAGGCTTAATATCGTCCCGTTTGTAATAGATGAAGATTTGAAGATGTTTTATTATCGAGGGCTTCGCGAATGGTGGAAAGAGCCGGGATATTTGGTAGAAACTTGTAGGGCTGGGCAGGATAAGTTTTTGAATTATCTAGAGTATTTTCAGATAAAATCGGGGGAGATGGGATAATATGCAAGAGTTGGAAAAAAGACTGAACGTGTTGGAAGCAGAGTTTTTGCAGGCTTATGAGAAACTTGGTATTTCGGAAAAATTACAGGCGCTGGAATCGCTTGAAAAAGAGGTGGCGGAGCCGGAAATTTGGCGGGATGTGAAACTGGCTACGGAGAAAAATCAAGAGGTGGCGAGATTGTCTTCTGAGACTGAACCGTGGGTGCTATTAAAAACCCAGATTAACGATTTAAAAGAGTTGGTTGCTATTTCTGACGAGGAGCTCAAAGGTGAAATTGAGGGCCAAATTACGGCGATGGAGCAAAATTTTGCGGAAAACAAAAAGGCGCTAAGATTTACTGGACCATATGACTCTAAAAACGCGATTATTAGAATTACCTCTGGTGCGGGTGGCACAGAGGCGATGGATTGGGCAGGGATGCTGGAGCGTATGTATCTGAGGTTTTTTGAACGACATGGATTTAGGGCTACACTTTTAGAGAAAACTGAGGGTGAAGAAGCTGGCATTAAGACCGCAGTATATGAGGTGACTGGGCCAAATGCTTATGGTACTCTTAAATCCGAGCATGGAGTGCATCGGTTGGTGCGTTTGTCGCCTTTTAATGCCAATAATCTGAGGCAAACTTCGTTTTCTTTGGTGGAAGTTTTGCCGGTGATAGATGATGACACAGATGTAGTGATTGACGAAAAGGATCTTCGGGTTGATACTTATCACTCTGGTGGGCACGGTGGGCAAGGGGTAAATACCACTAATTCGGCGGTGCGGATTACACATCTGCCTACAGGCATTGCGGTGGCGATTCAAAATGAGCGCAATTTTCATCAAAACAAAGAAAAAGCGATGGAAATTTTGAGAGGTAAACTGGCGCAAATGCAGATAGAGCAAAATGCGGCGACGATTTCCGAACTTCGCGCTGGCGAATCGGCTAGTTGGGGTCAACAGATTAGAAATTATGTTTTGCAGCCTTATAGACTGGTAAAAGACACCAGGACAGGTTTTGAAACTACGGATACAGATG
>CAZHGO010000064.1:0-3253 GCA_964532185.1 uncultured Candidatus Saccharibacteria bacterium
ATTTAACACAAAATATAAATTAATTCTGCTTAATGGCAGAGGAGAAAATAATTATGAAAAAATCATTAATTGTAACTGGGGTTGCTTCATTAGCCTTTGCAGCTATGCCAATCGTGGGTGCATTTGCAGCGGCGAATCAGTCTTCGTTTACTGATCATCTTTCAGTTACCGTTGAAGGTGGTTGTACGATTGAAACTAGTGGTACACAAACTGATGGTACTTATCAGGATCGTAGTTTTTCGAATACTATTCCAGCTGGTACGGTTGGCTATTTGAACGATAGTGATGGTCAAGGAACTACAACTGGTGATACTTTGACGGTTTCCTGTAACGGTGTTGATGCCACTAAGGCTTGGACGGTTACAGTTACTCCACCAACGAGCGGTACATTGAAGGGCTCAACCGATAACACTAAGACTATTGCTCCTGGTGCTTATACGAGTGGGGCAACTTCTGGTTGGGCTATTCAGTCGAATGCGTCTGTATCGAGCGGAAGCTTCACTTCTAATCCCTACGCATCATATACTGCTGCTCCTACTGAAGCTACCACGTTCTTGAAAGGTTCATTCAAGCAGGGTAATTCCGGAACATTTAATCCTTCTTATCAGGTATTTGTAGCTACTGGTCAAGCTCCTGAGGTCTATGTCGGCGATGTTCTTTATACTATTACTGTGGGTGCTGCAAACTAATCATAAGATTGGCATTACAATGTAAAACATTAAAGGGTCGGGCAGGCCCTTTAATGTTTTCACTAAGAAGAGGTTTTGTATGAATGATGGTTTTAGCGGTAAAGAACAAAAGTTTCGGTGGTCATTTTTTCTATCGGGGATTATGTTGATTGTTGCTTGTGTCTTGGTGATATTGTTTTTTTTGCATGGCGATACTACTGTCACTAAAGTTGAGAACAATATTGAAACTATGCAATCTTTAGTCTGTGAAGGGCATGGGATCCCATATCCATTTTTTTTGTATGATAATGCTAAGGATAAGTCATTAAAAATTAGTGCAATATTTGATGATGATAAATTAAATGAGATATCATTTGTCTATAGATTATCTTATGACAACAGCTTGCAGGTTAAAGAAAGTGAAGCTAGGAATCATGCAGCCTTAGGAACTAGTTTTGGGAGAGATTCTTTAAGCGTAGACGCACTGGATGTGAATTTTTCAATCTTGGAAAATGTTATGCAGATGAGTTTATATACTGAGGTGAGTGATATGGATGTTGTTAAGTCTAAGTATTTTCTATTGGAAGATGTAAATGGGGCGTATGGAATTGATGACGTTGTTAAAATATATACTAATAAAGGTCTTGATTGTGTATCTAGGTAATAACAGAATAATAAGGAGGAAAATGGTATATCGATTTAATTGGGCGATAAAGTGGATGGTTGCAAGCGTTCTGGTTGCGTTCGTTGGTATGATGTTGCAGTTTAGAACGGCGATGGCGGCAACTAAATATGGCTTATCGGTTGCGCCTATGGAACAAGATATAATACTAAACTTAAATGAATCTCGTGATGCATCCTTTACAATAGCGAATCCGTCGTCAGCTACAGAAGACATGTATTACAAGATTTCCGTAGAGCCTTTTTATGTGGACGAATCTGGTAATACTATATTTGAGGCAGAGGGGGATAGCGGAGAAATAGTGAATTGGATTACTTTTAATATGCCTACGGAAGGAAAAATATCTCCTAATGAAGTTAAAGAAGTTGCTTTTACCATTGATGTTCCTGATAAAGCGCCAGCCGGTGGGCAATATGCAGCTATTTTTGTAACTACTACTAATAATACAGGGGGGGAGCAAAATGATGGTCCTAGTGATGAAAATGAGTCCACTAGAATGGGTATTAATGAAATTCGAAGAATAGGGCACTTAATTTATGCAGAGGTAGCTGGAACGACAGTTAGGAAAGGAGAAATATCAGATGCAGTCGTGCCGAGTTTTTTGCTTTCTGGCAATATTAGGGGTACTTCTTTGGTTAGGAATATTGGGAATGTCCATGGCGATGCAAAATATACTTTACGAGTTTTTCCATTGTTTTCTGATGAAGAAATATATTCCAATGAAGAAGAACCTGAAAAAAGAACGGTTTTGCCAGAAAGAGCATTGTATAGTGAGACTGTGTGGGACCATACTCCTGGGATTGGGATATTTAATGTAGTTTATACAGTTGAATTTGAGGGATCAACGGCAGAAGTGTCTAAGATGGTAATCGTCTGCCCGGTGTGGCTGTTATTCTTGATTGTCTTTGCGATTGTGGCTTTGGTTATGTGGATAGTGATACGGGCGAAAATGAGAGGCAGAGCCAGGGGTGAATTGAATGGTTAGACCATTGAATTATTTATGAAACCTGAAAAATGTTTTGTTTTTTAAAAAAATGATATATAATTGTAAGCATGAGTATAAAAACAGCCACATTAGGATTGGTCGGTTTTACTGCTGTGGTTGGTTTTGTTTTGTCGTCGGTGGACGCGTCTGCCGATATCGACACTTCGGTTGATGAGATTAACGTGAGCGTGCCTGTTTCTTGTAGCGTGAGTGGTGCTGGGATGGGCACTCACAACGCAGAGGTCCATAATGGTACTTATACGTCGGATATTGGTGTTACTACGTTGCATGCTTTTTGTAATGATAATGAGGGGTTTGCTATTTATGCTGTTGGGTATACTGGGAATACTATTGGGGGGGCGGATAGCAATAAGCTAGTGGGTACTCCGGCGGAGATAGGGAATATAGTGACTGGGACTGCTACTAGTGCTGGTAGTCCTGATGTGTCTAATTGGGCAATGAAGCTTGCTATTATTCAGGATTCTGGTGATACTACTGGGACCAATGCTTTTACGATAGACAGTGATACGGGAGGGTCGTTTAGCTCTTACCATGCGGTGCCGAATAGTTTTACTAAGGTGGCGCACAAGAATTCAATTTCTAACATGGATGTGGCGAATGGTGGGGTCAAACTGACTACTACCTATGCTGTATATATGGCCAAGAACCAGCCGGCGGGTATGTATAATGGGAAGGTGAGGTATACCTTGGTGCATCCGGCTACCGCTGTGCCGAATGAGCCGAAGAGTTGTAGTAATAACAGAATTTGCTACTTCCCGAATGGGAATGGTTTTGTGACGGATACTATGGGAGACCAGAGTAGTACTAGTAATACATCTACTACCCTCTGGCCTTCTAACTTTAAACGTGAAGGCTATGGCTTTGCAGGCTGGTCTGATAAGTTTGATTGGGTACTAA
>CAZHGO010000065.1:0-3205 GCA_964532185.1 uncultured Candidatus Saccharibacteria bacterium
GTAATATTCGTTGATTTTTTCTCTGAACTGATAGAGGTTTTCCTGTTTAACTTGGACGCCGGCCGCCGCGGCATGCCCACCACCCCCTATGATGGCGTCTTTCGTAGCTTCTAGAGCATTTGCGAGATTAAATTCACCGAAACTTCGGCCTGAGCCTTTGTAAATGCCGCCATCCACCTCTGTCAAAACAAAGGCGGGTTTGTGATACTCTTCCACAAGGCGGCCGGCAATAATTCCCAAAATCCCTTCGTGCCAATTACCCGTTTGGATAATGACAGGGGTGTCTTCTTTGTTATTTTTGAGATTTTCAGTGATTTCTTTGACCGCTTCTCTCTGTTCTTCTCTGCGGTTTTGGTTTAATTCTTCTAATTTGCTGGCGAGTTTGGCAGCTTCTGTAGCAGAGGTGGTACGGAGGAGATCTAAAGAAATTTCGGCAGTTTCGAGGCGGCCGGCGGAATTGAGTCTAGGACCAAGCCCAAAACCGATGGCCTCTGAGGTGATAGTTTTGACTTTGGCGGTTTTTTTGAGCTCGATTAGCCCTGGGCGTTTGGTTTTTTCTAAAACGATTTTGCCAAAATAGGTGAGGATGCGGTTTTCTTTTGAGAGGTACATACTATCGCAAATCGTACCAAGTAGCACCAAATCCAAGAGCCATTTTTCTTGCCCCTCTTTGATGAGTCCTGCCTTTACGAGTGCCTGAGCGAGTTTGAAAGCCACCCCAACACCAGCGAGGTCTTTTAGATCTTCTGAACCCTTAAAATCTTGGCGATGTGGATTAATCACTGCCACCGCTTCTGGAATGGTTTCTTCGCATTCGTGATGATCCGTGACGATGGTGGCGATATTTTCGTGGTTTAGTTCTTCAATAATGGCATGGTTCCTGGAGCCACAATCCACTGTAATCACAAGAGTGATTTGGTCTTTTTTGGCGCGTTTAATAAGGCGCGGGCTCATACCATAGCCATCGATAAAACGGTCTGGCAGCATAATTTCTACCTCTGTTAACCCAGCTAGTTTAAGGGCTTGCTCCATTACGGTGGAAGCTGTTACACCGTCTACGTCATAGTCGCCGTAAATCAGGACCTTCTCCCCTGTTTTGATGGCTTTTTTGATTCTCTTGATAGCTTTTTCTATGTCTGGAAGCTCACTTGGGTCTCTGAGATTTTCATATTTGGGACTAATAAAATCAGACGCGAGATGCCGGCTTTCTATAAATTGAGTAAAAATTTTGTTCATTTTAAACCTCTGTTAGCTGATGGTTTTGGAAGGTTTACCACCCTTTTGGCTTTTGATGACGATAGATTGAAGCTCTTTTAATATGGGGTAACTTTTGTTGGTCTGATAGATTCTGGTGGCGCCTTTTTTGGTCATGATGAGAAAATTGCCATCTACAAGACGCTGCAATTCTCTCTGGATGTTGCCGGGATCTTCTTTGATGAGCTTGGCGAGACCTCTGGAGTGAATCTTAAAATCTGGATATTTCGCAAAAACTACCACAATTTTGCGGCGGACGCGCGACGAAATAAACAGATCTAACATACTCTACCTCCTTAACTTATTCTATTATAGCATACTTGGTGTTAAAATTACAACAGTGCTATAATGTAAGATATGTATGTAGAGGTGATACTGGGGAAGTCTGTCGGCAAGGGGGCAAGTATTTTGACTTATTTCTCTTCCCTACCGGTGGAGCCGGGTTCTATTGTGGAAGTGCCACTGATGCGAGGTAAAGCTCCGGCGGTGGTCTATAAAAAAGTTACTCAACCGAAATTTAAATGCCGAGAGATTACACGAATTTTGTATTCAAAACCGCTGCCGAGTCATCTTTTGAAAACTGCAGTGTGGATTTCGGAATACTATACAGCGCCGCTCTCTAGTATCATGGGTACGATACTGCCTACTGGCATCTTGAAAAAGCGACGTTCTAGAGGTAAAACCGAACAGACCGAACAGCAAGAGACAACGGGACGGGCGTTTTTTTCATCTGGACTTGAATTTATGATTCAGAAAACACCCGTCCCGTTGTCTATCCCGCTTAACCCTGCACAGAAAAAGGCCCTGGAAGGGCTCCAGAAGGGCTCAGGAGGCACGAAACTGCTGTTTGGCGTTACTGGTAGTGGTAAAACCAACATCTACCTTACAATGGCTTCTAGGGCCCTTTCTGGGCAAAAATCGGTTGTGGTTTTGGTGCCGGAGATTGCTTTAACTGGACAATTAGTAGAGGTGTTTAAAAAAACCTTCGGCGAGATTGTGACAGTGGTTCACTCTAAGCAAACAGAGGTGGAAAGGCATCAGATTTTTGATTCCCTGCTGTTTGTTAATACCCCCAGAATTGTAATCGGTCCGCGCTCTGCTCTGTTTGCACCCCTTGATAATTTGGGGCTAATTATCATTGATGAGGAACACGAATCTACCTATTATCAGGAAAATACCCCCAAATATTCCGCGATAAGGGTGGCATCCAAGATGGCTTCTGTCCTAAAATGCCCTTGTATTCTGGGTTCGGCCACACCGACTTTGGAAGATTTTTATCTAGCTCAGCAAAAAGACTCTCTGGTGGTTTTATCTGAAAAAGCCAAAAAAACTGCTATAAAACCAGAAGTGTCAGTGATAGATTTTAAGAATCGCGATAATTTTAGCAAAAACCGGTATTTTTCTAATGCGCTTCTTAAATCTATTGCGAACAATTTGGAACAGGGGCGACAAACGCTGATTTTTCATAATCGGCGAGGGTCTTCTCCCCTAACGATTTGCGAGAATTGCGGTGAGGAACTTTTGTGTCCTACCTGTTTTTTGCCTTTGACTTTACATGTAGATACTTACGAGATGCGTTGTCATACCTGCGGTTATAAGAGCAAGATGCCATCTAGTTGTCCTCATTGTGGAGGTACAGGGCTAATCCATAAGGGGTTTGGGACGAAACTTCTAGAGAATGAACTTTTGAGACTATTTCCCAAGGCCAGAATTAAGCGGTTTGATGGTGATACCAAAAAAGGTGAAGGTTTGGAGGAGGTTTATCAAGGGGTGAAAGATGGCGAGGTGGATATTTTGGTAGGCACGCAAACTTTGGCTAAGGGGTTAGATTTGCCACTTTTGGCCACCGTAGGGGTAGTGCAGGCGGATGCGGGGTTGTCTTTGCCAGATTTTAGCGCTGAGGAACGAGTGTTTCAGCTGATTACTCAAGTGATGGGGCGCGTGGGGCGTG
>CAZHGO010000066.1:0-3135 GCA_964532185.1 uncultured Candidatus Saccharibacteria bacterium
TCAACGGTAATGTTTGGATGACTAGAAATCTAGCCATTGGCTGCAATGGCTCTGGTGGCAACTACGGTTCTTCTATGAGCTCTAAGTCTTTGTCATTCCCTGCTTCCAACGTTACCAACACCACCTCCAGCCCCTGGAACACCCCTACCGCCAGTGTAGACAAGAACGATAACACTACTGGCTGTACCACCAGCAGTACGACAGATTGCAACAGCTATACTACAGCTCGCATGAAATGTTCGTCCACTTATGGTGCTTGGTATAACTATGCTGCTATCAGTGCTGGGACTATCACCGGTAGCTCAATTAGCGACGATCAAGTTTATGACATTTGCCCCAAGGGTTGGCGGCTTCCACTTCACTCAGAGCAAAAGGACATACTTTCTTATAAAGACGCCTATTCTCCTATTGCTGGTGGATATTATTCTTTTGGTGGTATCGGGAGAGCATATGAAGGGTATTGGTGGTCTTCCAACGCATATGATAACGCGCATCGTTGGACCGTAAATTATTCTTCTGATACAGGCAATTTATTTAGAGGTGAATATGAACGCAATACAGCAGTTTTTGCCCGTTGCATTGCCGACTACTAATTGCAAACCCAGCAAAAATATGTTATAATCACTCAAGCGTACATTAAAAACAGCGTTTTTGATATTCAAAAGGAGGGTGAATATGAAAAAATATTATTTATCAGACGAAACTGGTGTCTGGGACGACATAGACACTATTCTTAAAAAAGCCAAAATCAAAGGTAAAGCCAAGCGTATCGCTAATCCCTTTGAGGCGGACATCGTAGTAGCTATCTTCAACACGCTTATTGATCCTAGCAATGAGGAAATTTACAGATTATCCTGGAAAATACAGTTTTTAAAGTTAGTTGAGCAGTATAATCCCAAGGCTTTTATCTGTTTCAGTTTTGAACCCGCCGAAGATTTTAATGGGGAGCTCAAAATCCTACCCAATTTCCCTAAATACCTCTATCAGGAAGAATCGGCTATAGCCTTGGCTGAATGCCTTTTGTGCTATTTAACGCTTGCCGACTTGGTCAAAGGAAAAAAGGATATTATTCCACAGCCAAAACCTTTACCGGAACTGACCCTAGATCACTACATGAATATTATCGAAGGCCAAATTTGGCGCTACAGAACCAAAAAACCCGAGCTGATATCACCTACGGATTACAAGCTCACTCCCACCTTTATCAAGCTCGCACAAGAAATGTAAGTACCTTAAGGGCTGCCACTGGCGGCCCTTTTTTCGTACTCTTATCATCTAGACAAAATCAGTCAAATATGGTATACTTAAAAAAGTTCCTAAAATCGACTTTTTGTAGAAAAAGGAGGTACTTTAATGAAAAAAACGATGATTCTATTGGGGTGTTTAGTGGTTATTCTTGGTGCTGCTGCTTGTGGAGGGTATTTAACTACTGGCCAGGAAGATAATATCTACCTGGTTTTAGTGAATAAAGAGCACCAGCTGCCAGAAGATTGGCTCGAGAAAATCCAGCTTGAAGAAACTAATAATTGCTATGGCGAAATCTTTCAGGTCGAACAGGAGGCCTTGAATGCTTTTATCCTCCTCCATGCCGCCTTATTAAAAGAAGGTGTGGATATCGAGCTAGATTCTACCTATCGTTCTCCAGAAGAGCAGCAAGCTATCTGGGATGAGTGGTCAAAAGACCCCGAACTTGGCGAAGAGTATTGTAGGCAATATCTCGCTGTACCAGGCTACTCTGAACATCATACCGGATTAGCTGTTGATGTCTTTTTATACAAAGATGGCGAGGCTATCCGTGACAATGATGACATGATCGCGGAAAAAGAAGATTTTGCCAAAGTCCACGCCAAATTAGCGGATTACGGTTTTATCCTACGCTATCCCGAAGGCAAAGAAGACATCACTGGCTATGCCTACGAACCTTGGCATTTTCGGTACGTTAGAACCCCGCAAATCGCCAAAGACATTATGGAAAACAACCTCACTCTCGAGGAATATCTCTCATCCCCCTGACCTCAGGGGGATTTTTCATTCCTAGTTGTCCAACACATTAGCCTGTGGCAGCCCTAACCCCGTCTTTATCAAAAAATATCATTGGAAGCTGCAAAAACCATTGAAAAAGCTCGGGACATCCCGAGCTTGTCACTATAGAGCTATAAAGTCCTAAATCATTCGACTTCCGTGTCATAATTATCCCCAAAACCGGTCATGATAAATCCGTGATCAGTCTTTGCGACGATAGCGTCTAATCCATAGGCCACTTTTCTAAAGACATCATAATTGTCACAATCTTCAGGATAAAACAGCGACACTCCATCTAGCTCATGATTATTGTCGATTAATTTGTACACTAATTTGTTGGTTAAAGCAACCATATCTTCCGCCTCTGGCAAGTGGATTTCCCTCCACCATTCTTGTTTAGAAACGATATTATCGTACAAAACTTTTCCCATCAAATCACCTCCCTAATAATGTTCTAAACTCTAGCCTACTCTTGTTTCTAGATACATTATACCACAAACAAAAACAGATGGCTTGAAGCCAAAAGGTTGGAAAATTATTTCGCTAACTTTGAGCGCATCCCTATGTCCTTTCTTATTCTTAAAAACGCTAGACGAAACCAGGGCTAAACTCATGGTATAATATAGTAGAAGTTAAAACTAGTTCTTTATGAAAGGCAGGTGATAATATGCATAATAGCAAGAATAAATACTGGGACCGAAGGATGAGGTGGTGGACAGAGACTAGGCCATATGACACGTTTAGTCTTCCGCCAAGGGAACATCCAGATCCTCACTGGAATGAAACCATAATACGTCCACCCTTTAAAAGATTAGAAAATGCAACGTTGCCCTACCGCAATTAGCGCCTTAAAGGCCCCAAGCGGGCCTTTTTCATTGTTATACGTCCACGATAAAAGTGATGGAGTATTATTTTAATAGGTACAATTTTATTTAGCAAAAATGGCGGAAGCGAGAGGATTCGCATCGAACGAAGTGAGACCCGAATCTCGCATTTTGTGCGTTGCGTTAGCAACGTGGCGGAAGCGAGAGGATTCGAACCTCCGAGACGTTTGCACGCCCACACGATTTCGAGTCGTGCGCCTTCAACCACTCGGCCACGCTTCCGTCTCTT
>CAZHGO010000067.1:0-2988 GCA_964532185.1 uncultured Candidatus Saccharibacteria bacterium
ACCAGCCAAGTAGCTCGCAAGCCCCGAATCCATAAAGATAATTTCTGACATATGCGTGAGCCTTTTTAGCTGTTTGGTATAAAACGGTTCTAAAAGCGTAATAATTCCCGAAGTAACTAAAACAGAAATCCATGTCTTGACTGTGACCGATGATACTCCAATCTCAGCAGCAATATCAGAATAATTTAAAGGCTTGCCATTGCGGAGAGCAATATCTTTCATAAAACGACGAAAATCTTCAACACTGCCAATATTTTTGATTTGGCGAACGTCACGTTGTATATATGTATTGATATATGAACGGAAAAAATCGTCTCGTGAGATATTTGGTGTGTTGTAAAGCTCTGGCATACCACCCATAAAAATCTGATTAAAGACTTCGTCGGTACTAATTGGCGATGAATTTGTATATTGCGAAGGATCAAAAATAGCAGTCTGATTTAAGATGCGCGATGATTCTCGAAAAGTAAAGCTATTCATTTCTACGATTCCAGCACGACCTGCCAAAGATTCACTCACCCCTTCCATCAAATTAAACGCTTGTGAGCCAGAAAGCCAATATTGGCTTTTTTCATCAGAAGAATCCACTCTCATTTTGATATACGGCAAAAGTTGTGGTGCATACTGAACTTCATCAATAAAAAGTGGCGCCTTGTAAGTATCTAAGAAAAACTGCGGGTTATTTTTGGCTTCTTCACGCAAAACCTCGTCGTCCAAAGAGACCTTCGTCATGCTTTCTGGCATCATCGACTCAAGTAGGGTAGTTTTGCCCACTTGCCGCGGACCAGTAACGACCAAAACCTTAAAAGTTTCAGAGATATGTTTGATTCTTGATTCTATTTCACGTGCATACATACTTATATTATACTCTAGCACTTTAAATTAGTCAAGGTTCGACTTTAAAATAGTCAGGCTTTGACTTTAAATTAGTCAAGCAAATTGTCTAGTCGACTGAACAATTTGCATCAAAATCTACGAATTGTTCAGTCGTGCTATTTTGTCATGCAGAGCGCAGTTGCGATTGCTATATTTAGGGGTAGTCAGCGCGCTAATTGGCGATACAGCGGACATACATGCCATCTTTGCGAGGAAAATTATGATCATCTGTGTTTATGCTACCGCTAAGATATCGTATACCATTACGAGATATAGCAGCATAGTTACTATCAAGTGTGCTCGCCGTAGATGACCACCAATAACCGCGATCGGTCACACCAGGACTACCATTATAGTAATATCCGCCAGCAACTGGGCTAAATGCGCTTTGGTAACTAAGAACACTGTTGTCTTCTGAATATGTTGGCAACCTCCAACCAGCTGGGCAAATATCATAAACTGAATCGTTGGCGTTAGAATCTCCAACAATGGTTTCGGCAGAAGCAGCGGCAAAATTATACCAAGCTCCATACGAAGAACTGCATTGCATACGTGGCTCCGTATAATCGCTACCATTAGTCAAATTTATGGTGGTAGTAGACCAACTTGATACGATATTGGAATCAGCCGGAGTAAGTTGTCTACTAACCATGCTTGATCCATAAGTAGACCCCGAACCATCACAACCAATCGCCAGATTTCTAGTCATCCAGACATTGCCATTAATCTTAGCGATTGTATATTGCTGCCCATCGCGTTCATCGGTGATCGGATAAGAAGTATTTGCGGTCATCGAATCAATTACCTTAGTTTTTTCGGTACTACTTAGACTAGCCCACTCTTGCATCGTAGAAATTTTAGCAATATTATCAGTGCCGCTATAGACACAGCGTGCATAGCCGCCATAAGATGGGATACCGCCGTAGCTAGTGCCAAGAGCACCGTTGTATATATATAATTCATAACGATAGCCACTTTGTGAGTATGTACTTCCAAGCCAAATTCCTTCAGTAGTCGGATATCGGATTGTCCCGCTGAAATAGTAACCACCTATTTGTGGATTGAAAGTACTTATATTACTTAGCATTGCAGTCTGCTCAGTGTACGTCGCTAGCCTCCAGCCTTTCGGACAAATATCATAAACTTGCGCCGCCGTAGACCCGCCCGTAATCGTATTTGCCGTAAGTGTCGCATAAGTATACCAAGCTCCGTAATCAGAAGAACATGTCATTGCATTAGTCGTAAAATCATATTGTCCTGTGACACTAGACATTGGAGTGGTCGGCGTAGTATAATTTGTACCGACATTAGAGAGTGCACTAGTCAGCGTTGTCGGCGAAGTAGCCGCGCCATATGCACCACCAGAACCATTACAGCCAATCGCAAGATTTCTAGTCATCCAAACCGTTCCATCGCTAAACTTAGTTACCGCATAATCTTGATTATCACGGGTATCTCTGAGAGACATCACTTGCCCAGTACTCATCGCGTCTGCATCAGAAACCGAGAATGTCTGCATAGTTTTAACCGTAGTATCCTTAATACATCGCACATAAAAACCATAATAACGATAATCTCCACCAGTGTCCATACTCATTACATTGTCCGGTTCATAATATGACATACGCCCACGATACACATTAGACAAATTAGTAGCAGACCACCAGAATCCATGCGTAGATGCCAATCCTAGACTACCACCATTATAATAACCACCGATATTTGGGCTATATTGCGAAACATAGTTCACTATACCCGCTTGTTCGTTATAGGTCGGTAATCTCCACCCCGCTGGGCAGATATCCTCTGTGGCATCAGTAGTATTAGAGCTACCAGTAATCGTACTAGCTGAAGCCGCTGCGTAGTTATACCAAACTCCCGTGGTAGAACTGCCACTATCATGGATTCTCGCTTGATCATAAGAATTTCCAGCAGTTAAATCTCCGTATGACATTGTAATATCAGAATCCACATTAGAATCTGCCGGAGTAAGAGTTGTACCAGTAAACGCCAAGTTTTGGGTCATCCACACATTTCCATCGGAAAGCCTAGTCACAGTGTAGCGTTTATTGTCGCGAGAATCTTTTAGTATCGTAGAATCCCCTGCCGCCG
>CAZHGO010000068.1:0-2954 GCA_964532185.1 uncultured Candidatus Saccharibacteria bacterium
CAAAATAATAAAATGTGTAATACAATGGGCTTATGTTAAAGGCCGCACATAATCTGAAGAAAACCTCTACTATTATTGTTAGCACCTTATTCTTTTCTCTCCCCTCCACCCTCTTAATGGGGGGGTGCAACCACAAATGAGAATGTAGACTTTAATGTCTCCATCTCCCCATCTCTAAATGTCAGTCTTTCTTCTAGTAATGTAACACTAAACCTCAATCCTAATTCTAAGACCTTTGGTTATCAGGATGTAGATATTAAAGTCAGTACCAACTATGAAGCAGGTTACAGACTCACTATGGCTACAGCAGACAATACCACTAATCTAAAAAGAGATAACACCACTGATGGAGTAAATGCTAGTATAGAAACTCTCCCAGCTTCTACTCCTTCTACTCTAGGTTATGATGAATCTACCTTTGTAGAAAACAAATGGGGTTATAGAATAGCTAACTCTAGCATTAATCCTAGCCTCATTACTACTAACTACTTCCCATTTGCTTCTGGTTCTACCATTCTAGAAAACACTACATCAACTAATGAAGACAAAGCTACAGTATCTTTTGCTTCTAAGATTAACTATAATCTACCAGCAGGAAGCTATGCTACAGAACTTATTATGAATGCTACAGCTAATCCTATAGTCTATGATATTAATTACTATAATGGCTATGATACTACATCAACTGGTATTGTAGCCACTCAAACTAGTACTACTAGTAGTGCTTCTAGCATAATACTTAATCCTACTTATGCTTCTGGTACTCTACCAACTAGAGATACCTATAGCTTTGCTGGTTGGTGCGTAGATAACACTAATCGTACTAATGTAGCAGTAAATACTACTACCGAAGCAGTCTTTAACGGTACTAATACTAAAGTCACTGCTTATAACAATCCTGCTACAGTTTGTAATGGTACTATATATCAAACTGGAGATTACTTACCATTAACTCCTAACGATACTAATAACATCAACTTCTATGCGGTGTGGACACCTACGACTTTTGATCAGGCTTATGCAGCTAATAACAAAACTAAAACTGATGGTTATTACGTAATGCAAGACATGACAGCTAATATTTGTGCTATGGCAACTGATAACCAATATACCAAATTATTAGATAACAGAGTTCCTGCTAATGATACTACTGGTAGTTCTAGAACTTATACTATAGGTAAACTAGAAGATGGTAGATGCTGGATGGCGGATAATCTAAACCTGGATGTTTATACTTATAAATCTATCATTTCTGCCGATAATACTCATATCACTGGTACCGTAGGCATTACTGCCCTTGCTAAATTCAATGGGACAGATACTTCTTATAGTACTTCCGATAGATATGCTACTTCGGCGATCAATAATAACTCTACTTATGCCACTGGCGGGAATTGGATAAACTCTAATAGTTATTCAGATCCATTAATGAACAGAAGCGGTAGATGTGATCCTAATAAAAATTCATCCAGTAATTATCCATGTTTTGCCCCATATCAAGGCACTACAAGTAGCAGTACAGACGGTAGTTATACTTATAATACCATCATAGATTTGTATGGTCTTCCAACTGGAGGAGGTACAACCGGTCCAGGTACTGCTAGTATCGTGTACGATATTGGCCTAGGCGCCTATAAGATAGGTGGCTACTATAACTATTGCGCTGTCTCTATTGGCTCTTATTGTTATGGCAATGGTAGTAGTGCGGGCACTCAGTCTGGAGATGCCACTGAAGCTGATATCTGTCCATCCAATTGGCGATTACCCACTGGTAGTTATGATGGTGAAGTTCGTAATCTGGCTAACATACTCACTAATAACTACCCAGATAGTTGGCAAACCTCCACCAGTCCATATAGTTTTCAAACCATGCTTTCTATGCCAGTTTCTGGGCACTACCTTAATGGCACTGGGCGTAGACTAGGTTCGATTGGTAATTTTTTTACTTCTACTCGTAATGCCAGTGGATCCTCAGCTTATATGCATGATTTGGCTGTGAGTGGGGAAGTAGTTTATAGTGTAGATAGTGGACCACGTAATTTTGGAGAAGTCGTCCGTTGCATCGCCCAAAACTAATAAAAACCATCCACTTCTCCCAATCGATAAAATAAATGCTATAATATAATTATGGAATACACTATCCCAGATAAGTATCAGATGGATCGCGAAGAAGCAGTTTTTGTTGCCAAAAAATATCTCAAAGAATCGGTTTATCGCAGTGCCTTTTTGGAGGGCATCGCTGTTACTTTTCCGCAAACAGAAGAAATTTTGGATGGTGCTGTAGTCAACAATGTTTCTGCCAAAGACATTTCTAAAGTTTTTGGACTTCGTGATGGTTGGAAATATATCCTAGACAATCTAGATGCGCCAGTAGATTTGAAGCTTCTTGAAGACCTGCATCAAATTATTGCCAAAGAAGATGTGCCTTGGAGTGCTCTAGGCGCTCTCAGGACGCAGAATGTCCGCATCACTGGCACTAATTACACCCCCGAGCTTCCCAATCCCGAAAAAATCCACATAGAGCTATCGAAAATTATGGAATTACCAGGTGATACGGATCGTGCTATTACTATCATGCTTTATATTATGCGCACGCAGCCATTTTTGGATGGCAACAAACGTATCGGTACGCTAGTTGGTAATAAAATTTTGGTGAGTACTGGTCGTGGCATCTTCTCGCTTCCACCTGAGCTTAAAGAAGATTTTTCCGAAAAACTTGTCCGCTTTTACGAATCTGGCGATATGGATGAAATCAAAGAACTAATTTACGAAAAATGCCTCACCGGATTATCATAAAAATCTTGCTAAAATGCGAAAAATGATATACAATTAAATCATGCTTAAGGTTGTATCCAATTTCAAGAAAAATGTAACTGCTCTTGTTTCAGCCTTATTCTTTTCTCTCCCCTCCACCCTCTTAATGGGGGGGGGGTGCAACCGCAACTAGCAGTGTA
>CAZHGO010000069.1:0-2930 GCA_964532185.1 uncultured Candidatus Saccharibacteria bacterium
ATCTTTATGGTACGCCAAAAGTGACTTATAAAATGCGGGATTGGTTGATTTCTCGGCAACGCTATTGGGGCTGTCCGATTCCGATTGCTTATGATAAAGAAGGCAATCCACACCCAATTCCAGAAGACCAACTTCCGGTGTTGATTCCAGAGGTAAAGGATTACCAACCGGATGATTCGGGGCGTTCGGCTCTGGCTAAGGCTAAAGATTGGCTTAAAGTCACGATTGATGGTGAAGAAATGACTAGGGAAACTGATACTTTGGATGGCTATGCTTGTTCTTCTTGGTATCTGTGGCGGTATGCTTCGCCGCACGACAAAAAGGCGGCTTGGGACCCTGAGGCAATTAAATATTGGGAGCCGGTGGATTATTATGTAGGCGGCGACCACGCGGTAGCACACCTTCTGTATATCCGTTTTTGGTGTAAATTCTTTGCGGACCAGGGGTATTTGCCCTTCCGCGAGCCAATTAAGAGACTTTTATACAATGGTTATATCAACGCGCCGGATGGCAAGAAAATGAGTAAATCTAAGGGGAATGTAATTGACCCTCTAGATGTAATTAATGATGGTTATGGGGCGGATACGCTTAGAACTTACGAGATGTTTATTGGGCCGTATGATTTGGATGCAGCGTGGGATCCAAGAAGCGTGGGCGGCGTTTATCGTTTCTTAAATAGAAGCTATAATTTGTTGGATAAGATTGATGAAAAGGCTGATAACGCTGTTATCAGAAATAAGACTATCAAGAAAGTGACTGAAGATATTCATAAATACAACTTCAATACGGCGGTAGCGGCGTTGATGGAATATGTAAACGAACTTTATAAATCTGGAGCAAACAAGGAGGATCTGATTACACTGGCTAAGCTTTTGAAGCCATTTGCGCCACATCTTGGTTCGGAGATGCTAGAGAGATTGGGTGCGGATGATGAATGGCCAAAATGGGATGAAAAATACCTAGTTTCTGATACGGTGACGGTGGTGGTGCAGATTAATGGTAAACTCCGGGCCAAATTAGAGATGGACGCTTCCGATTTGGAAGACGAAGAAAAGGTGATGGAGGCGGTTCTTAATGATAAAAAAGTCCAAAAATACATCGAAAACGGCATTAAAAAGCAGATTTTTGTGAAAAAAGCCAAGCTAGTAAACTTAGTAGTGTAGATGGAAGTCGTTTTAGTTTTACATAATATTCGGTCTTGCTATAATGTGGGGGCGATTTTAAGAACGGCGGAAGGATTTGGAGTATCTTCGGTGGTTCTGTCTGGCTATACGCCGCGGATACATGATCCGGATTTGTTGCCGCATCTTCGAGAAAAACTAGATAAGGAAATCCATAAAACTGCGCTAGGCGCGGAGGATATGATTAAAACAGAGGTGGCGGAAGATTTAAAGGCGCTTTTATTGAGCTATAAGGCTCAGAATTTTAAGATTGTAGGGTTAGAAAATAACATAAATAGGGATATTTGTCAAATAAATGATCCAGGATTGAAGGAGAGATTGGGGCAAAAAGTGGTACTTGTTTTGGGCGAAGAGGTGAGTGGCATTCCTGAAGACTTTTACGATTTGATGGATTTATTTGTAGAAATCCCGATGAAGGGTCAGAAGGAGTCTTTTAACGTGTCGGTGGCGGCGGGAATTGCACTCTATGCGTTAACTGTTTAAGGCATGAAAAAGCGCTGCGGGGCTCCACAGCGCTTAGAGGGGGGATAGCTTTATTCCATTCTGGCAACTCCTTCGCAGAGAATATACCATTTCTCTGGTTCGCCATGGTTGTTCCAAGCAAATTTTGTTGCATACATGGTAGATTTTGAGTAATCTTTGGCGATATAGATATCGCCATCATAGATGCAATCGAGTTCGCCATCTTTTTCGTAGTAAAAAGAGCGTTTTTCTAGGTGTGGCTCAAAGCCGATTGTCTCGAATTCTACGATGAGTTCGCTATTGCTCTCCTCTGCGAATTTTAGAGATTCGGGTGTAACTTCAGCATCGTAATTGAAGTTCTGAAATTCTCTCTCTAATCTAAATACAGGGAGGAAAAAAGCTGGGCCTGGTATAATTTCTCCAGAGTTATACTGATTGTATTCTGCTATTCCCATGAAACGATATAACTTCATATGTACCCCTCCTTTTAAAGAACACTTAAAAAATAAGACTATGTTTTTGTTATATCAAATTTTTTTATAAAAGTCAAATTTTTGAGTTAAGCGTTATCTGTTTTTTGGTATTTTGGTTGTAGATTTTAGTTTGTGATATAATGTTGGTATGATAAAAGTTTATACTACTCCTACTTGCGTGTATTGTCACGCGTTGATGAATTGGCTTGATGAAATGGGGGTGAAATATAGAGAGGTGAATGCCGCTAAGCATCCAGAAATTTCAACGGTGCCAGTGACGGAAATCAACCGGGAGCGCATTGTGGGCTTTGATCGCCCTGCTATCAAGAAAGCTTTGAAAAACCTGGAGAAATAACCATAAGCTAGGGGGTGGGGGGTTGATTTTTGATAGGGGGTGTGTTAGGTTGGTTCGTAACACAATAAAGGAGTTTTATATCTATAAATATTACGGACAAAATATAAAGAAAAGTTTGAGGGGGAAGAGTTCATGTTTCAATTAACAAGGGGGGAAGCAATGGCTCTCGTGATGTGCAATTTTTGCACATCACGAGAAGATGAATCCGTGAAGTCACAAATTGCGACTTCACGGGACACCACAATGTTTGTTGGGCAAAACGGTGGGGTTAGGGAATTGCCTTATGTCTTTACCGAACAAGGTATTTATATGCTGATTATTTATATGCTGATGACGGTTTTTAAAGGTGAGTTGGCAGTAAAACAAAAAATGGAGATTATAATTTTTACAGATAATGTGAGGAGCTATTTAAGAAAATCTGATCTCATTGATTTTGAAAAAGAACGCCCAGATCTTGAA
>CAZHGO010000070.1:0-2821 GCA_964532185.1 uncultured Candidatus Saccharibacteria bacterium
TATGGTGCGGGTAGAGAGAATCGAACTCTCATCTCAAGTTTGGAAAACTTGCATACTAACCACTGTACTATACCCGCAACTACTGGGGTGAGATATGGGGATCGAACCCACGACCTTCTGGACCACAATCAGACGCTCTAACCATCTGAGCTAATCTCACCACAAAACACTCCCCCATATTATTATATCATTTTTTGAAAGAAATACCAGAATTTTTTACAGGCATCGCCGCTCTAGCAGTCGCGCTATTCGTCCCAGAAGCCAGCGCTCCAGTATCCATCTTTGGCGGTTCATAAACCTTAGCCTTCGGTGCATTCATCCTCGCTCCAGCCACTAATCTAGAATCACTATAATTTCGTATTCTTTTGCGATTCTGATTTATATTTACCCTCACTGCATAACTTTCAGCTGACGCCGCCCCTATATTATCGCCATTCTGTGCCTTTGCATATCCAGAAGTATGAAAAACATCCTCTTTTTTATCTTTAATCAAATATTTCAAAAAAGGATTTTTCTGCACCATTTTACCTCCATCAAAACTTAAATTACTTCGGTAGCAGCAAAAATGCTACTGTCCCCGCCGCTGCGCCCAAAATAATCGTGAGAATAATCGCAATAATCAGCCCCGCTTTAGAATCCTTCTCTGGTTTAGCGATAATCTTCTCTGGAGCTTTAGATTTTTTGGCTAGCTCTATCTTTGGCACTGGCACCGGTTTCACTCGGCTTACAGTCCGTCCTAGTGCCCGCTTCTGGATTTTATCAGTGTTCAAAAACTTAGTTCTCTGCCCTAAAGGAGCAAATTTTTTAGATGCAGCGCCTGTTACACCGACCTTAGCTGCCACACTCGTTTTCATAGCTTTAGAAGTTGTTGCTACCTTAGCACCACCAGCCGCAACAGAAACCCCCGCCGGCTTTTTCACTACCATAGCCGACTTATTTGCCATTCCTCTTACGCCAAGCGGCCGCTTCTTTACCTCTGTTTTAACAAATTTCGGCTGCAAATTAGATGACTTCTTCACTGATTCTTTTCGCTCTGCAAAAATCTCTTCCACCACCACTTCCTCATCTAGAAGTGGATTAGCAGCCGGAATCTTACGCACCACCTTTTTTACTGGTTTTGGCTTAGGCGTTTCAGTCTTTGCCGACACCTTAATAGATTTCGGCTTAGCCATACCACCCTTAGGAATGCTATTCTTCGCTGGCACAAAATCTATATAGCGTTTGTTCATTATTTTACTCTCTTTGCTATCTCTATTATATCAGTAAATTGCTCTAATATCAAGCTTGCTCCGCCAATCAAAAGCCCATTTATACCAGGGGTAGTTAAATACGCACCCGCATTCACCGGCTTTACGCTCCCACCAAAGAGCACCGGCACTTTTTCGGCCGTATCAGCCCCATAAACATCCTTCAAGTTCTGGCGAATTAGCTCCACCACCTCCGCAATCTCATCAGGGGTAGCAATCTTAGCATCTTTCGTCGAAGAAATTGCCCAAACCGGCTCATAAGCCACAATTATCTTAGCCACATCTTCTTCTCCCACCTCTGATAAACCACCAAGAAGTTGGTCTCTAATTACATCAGCCGTCTCGCCAAAGGCCCGCTCGCTCTCTGTTTCGCCAATACAAAGAATCGGGGTAATCTTATTTCTAAGACAAGCTGCTACTTTCTTGGCAATCATCTTATCATCTTCGTGAAAAATATACCGCCGTTCCGAATGCCCAATAATACAATATTTCACCAAACCATTAAGCTCAGCAAACGAAATCTCCCCTGTAAAGGCCCCAAAATCCTGATAAAACGCATTTTGCGCGCCAAGTTTAATTTTAGACCGGTCCAGTTGCAAAGACAAAGGCTGAAGGCACAGCGCGGTTGGCGCCACCACTACTTCAATATCTCTGTAATTCGCAATTTTTTTCTGTATTTTATGAAGATACACCGAAGCTTCCCCCACATTAAAATTCAGCTTCCAGTTGCCCACAATATAAGTTTTCATATGTATATTATAGCATGGTATAATAAAACTATGAAAAAAGTCTTAGCATTTGACATTGATCAAACTTTAAATGTCGCCAAAACCCCCATCAACGACGAAATCGCCGATTTATTGGTAAAATGTTTGGATCATTTTGAAATTTGCCCCATTTCGGGCCAAAAATTCGACCAATTTCTGGTCCAAATCGTCAATAGGCTCAAAGACCCTACTCCAGAGCAACTAAGTCACCTACACCTCTTTGTGGCCCAAGGAACGCAATATTACCGTTTTAACATAGAAAAAAACGACTGGGAACTAGTTTATAATTACCCCCTAACAGATGAGCAAGTTGCAAAAATTAGCCAAACTATCGAAAAATCCGCCAAAGAACTTGGTTTTTGGGAAGAAGATAAGTTGCAACCCGGCGACGAAATCATCGAAAACCGCCTTTCTCAGGTCACTTTTTCGGCCTTAGGCCAAAAAGCCGGTACAGAGGAAAAGTACAAATGGGACCCAGATTGCAAAAAACGCGAACAGATTGTGGCAAAATGTAAAGAATATGCCCCCGAATTTGACTACGAAATCGGCGGCACCACTTCTATCAATGCCATCACCCCTGGTATGAACAAAGAATTTGGCATGACCCACCTCTTAGAAGAGCTAAATGTGTCAAAAGACGACATTCTCTATTTTGGCGACATGACCCAGCCCGGCGGCA
The DNA here is from genome assembly GCA_964532185.1 of uncultured Candidatus Saccharibacteria bacterium. Lineage (GTDB taxonomy): Bacteria > Patescibacteriota > Saccharimonadia > Saccharimonadales > Saccharimonadaceae > Nanosyncoccus. Next base: position 2,694 of record CAZHGO010000070.1, read on the forward strand.
ACGATTACCCTGTCGTAAAGATGGGCATCAAAACCATCACCGTCAGAAGTCACGAAGACACCGCTTATGCCCTAAAAGGGATATTGGGGATAGTAGAGTGAACTAAACTTTTTAAGAGCATAAATGAG
>CAZHGO010000071.1:0-2506 GCA_964532185.1 uncultured Candidatus Saccharibacteria bacterium
AATGAGCAAGTCCAAGCTCTTAAAAAGTTTAATTCGCTCTTAATACCCTAGTATTCTCTAACAATCTTTCACTCAAAGCGCCTTGCGTGGCACCTCTATTAGCATTATCACCTGCCCAAGCTTCAAGAGCTGGATTTTGCAATGCTCTAGAGAAGGAAAACGACACCGGCCATGCAAACGGCTGTCTACTCATAATTGCGGCTAGATTTGCGGTAGCCTGTTCTGGCGTTTGCCCACCAGAAAGGAATACAATTCCCGCTAATTCCAAAGGTACGTTAGAACGTAGCACCCTCACTGTCGCTCTACCTACCTCATCAGGGGTAGATTCCGCCATAAACTGCTTACCTGCACTCACCATATTACATTTTAGAATACAAGCCTTCAAATTCACCTGATGTCTATTAAGCGCCTTAAATAGCTCGTCTAACACCTTCGCGGTAATCTTAGCACAAGTTTCAATATCATAATTTCCATCATAAACCACCTCTGGCTCCACCACTGGCACCAAGCCTGCCGATTGCGAAATTGCGGCATATTCTGCCAAAACTCGGCAATTTTCCCTAATCGCCGCTGTTGTAGGCAAAGTCAATTCCCCATCACGACCCAAGCGAATCTCAAACGCCGCCCGCCATTTAGAGAAGCGTAAGCCCATCTGATAGTATTCTCTCAGTCTCGCCGGTAAATCTTCAATCCCCTGAGTAATAGTTTCCTCTGGCGAAGCTTCTGTAACATCCTTAATCGAAACAAGTCCCTTATCTACCTTAATCCCCGGCACAATCCCTTTTGAAATCAAGAAATCCACCACCGGTTGCCCATCCGCCATCGTATCTCTAGCAGTTTCATCAAACAAAATCACCCCAGAAACATATTGCTCAAGTCCAGGGGTAGAAAGTAAAATCTCTCGATAATCATGCCGATTTTCCGGAGTATCCATAATCCCCAAAGCTTCAAATTTTTTCTTAATCGAACCACCAGATTCATCAGCCGCCAAAATCCCCTTACCTGGCGTCATCAGAGTGGTTGCAATCATTTCCATATTGGTCTCAGAAGTAGAAGTTGCAATATTTTCTAATTCTTCTAACCCAAGTGAAGAATCTAGTGTAGAATTTTCCACATTAATCCTAGCCATTTTGAGCGCATATTCCACAGTTTTACCCAAGATAAACCCACCGAGCACCGTCGCCGACATAATCGAATATGCCGAAAGATGTGTCAATCTGTCGATCCTAGATACTGCAATATTTTCCCTAAACTCAAGATACGAAAGACAATTTTCTGCAACCTTAATCACCTTTTCTGCCGGATAGTTAGAAAGAATCTCCTTTGCCGCATAAATTGGCCCACCTTCCTCCAGGAAAATCAAATTCGCACGAGCAATTAGCCCCGCTACCTTATCCGCACAAGAAGTTTTGAGATACAAAACCAATTTTGTCTTGTGATAATAGTCCAGATATGCTGAAATTTTATCTACAATCGCCGGCGTCAAATTCGCTGATCTATCAATATAAAGATAATCCACTGCCTCGGTTGGTGTAGTAAAAGCTGTCTTTTGTTCTACGCTCGGCACCATATAGGCTGTACCATTATCAGAAGTCAAAATATATCTATAAGTGCCGGTTGGACCACTAATTACCGGCCCAGTTTCGTCAAAATGAAAACTCGTATCCGAAATATCCGCATCCAACCCCATTTTTTGGAGCACTTCCAAAGTAATCGCTGCCCCACCGTAGCTACTAGTCCGGTTAAAATAATGATGCTCCGAGGCATCAAAACTAAAATCTAACCATTCTTTACCAGAATTGTCCCGCTCAAAATTCTCCGTTCTAGAATCTAAATTTAGGTAAACATCCTTTAAGACATTGCCCACTACCAATATATGCATAAGTCTATTATACCATACTAAATTATTTTTTTACAACACTTGATTTTTTATCATGGTTGTGGTAACATAAAAACAGGATGTACCCCTAGCTACTACACCCTATTTGGATTGGAAGATTAGGTGTTTAACCTAATCTTTTTTCTTTGGTTTATCGCCTTTTTTCTTGTGTAGGTTTACAACAATCAGCGCTATCTGTACTGCCATGTTGTCCTTCTAGGGCATCTTTAACTCGCTAGGAAAGCCGTTTAGTGAGCCCTCGCAGTTAGAGCTACCCCCACCAGCCCAGCCCGCTAAACCCCAAAGCCAACCCGCCTTCTCTTGTAGCACACCCTAAAAATAATTTCAACCCCTCACCCCAAATCCTATTCTGGTTAGGCTTAGATTACAAAAAGCCTATGGTAAAAAATAAGATGGTTGTGGTAAAAACTGCTGAGATTTATTTTAGTAGGCAACGGAGAGTATAACCATTATATTTATTATTATAATTCGTAGGATAAACTGCGGAAGTATCAAGATATGGATCGTACCCATACTGTTTAGATTTAGCAGTACGAGACCAATAATAGCCACGAGCACCAACATAATTGTCCCCGGTATAGCCATAATAGCCACCAAGTAAAAGAC
>CAZHGO010000072.1:0-2390 GCA_964532185.1 uncultured Candidatus Saccharibacteria bacterium
GGTGGCTTTGCGGGATTTGACGCGGACGACAATCCAGGTGATAAGGGCGATAATGGCGAAGATAATGATGAATAATAACCACAATGGGCAGACTACGATAACTTTTTCTATGGTAGAGGTTTCGCCGAAAATTTTGACAGTTTGTTTGGCTCTAAAAATACCTACTATTGGTAAATTGCAACTTTCTACGTGGTAGCGCTCAGTGTTGGGCATAACAAAAGTCAGTGAGGCATCTTCCTCGTTGGTGCAGATTTCTTCGTCGGAGAAGAGTGGCCAGACTTGCAAAATAGCCTCGGCGTCGGTGTGGACGTTACCATTATTGCGTATTCTAGAGGTAGCTTCAAATTTGTTATCCAATAGGAAAGATGGGACATTGTTTTCTAGAATCGCTCCCTCTTTGCGGGTGTTGCCGGTTACTTCGGCGTATACCACGAAAGCCATTTGCATGATTTGTCCAATGCCCGAAGTTTGTTCGTTTAATTTCATTTCAGGGTTTTCTTTGACCAGGATGGTCATGTATTGTCCACCAGCTGGCGCATCTTTTGGTACTGTCACTGTGTAAGATAGTATTTGAGAATCGCCAGGTGCTACAGCCCCAGTGGGATTTTCAATTTTGGTCCAGTTCATAATTGTGTTCATTTCGGTGATGGTGTTAATATCGGCTGCGCCATAATCGTCTTTATGATCTGGCCCACTTTCTGTCGAATAAGAACCTAGACTGGCTGAGTAGTTTAAGACTCCATTTGAATCTGACGGGTTGACGACGTAGAATCCGGAATGATAGGTTTCTCCTGGTGTTAAAATGATTCTTTCGTTGGTGGGAGAGATAGAAATTGCTTTACCTGATGCGAATGCACGAGCAGGGGCTCCAAATATTCCACAGAGAGTCGCTATAAATATTGTAATGGTAAGTATGAGTTTATTCTTTTTCATTTTATCTCCTTAATTCTGGTTATTATATTCGTTATTTTTGCAGGAAAATTTTTTGTCTCTGTATATTTTTTCTAAGTCTTTTAGGCTATACTTTTGGAGCTTAGAAGCTTCAGTTTTATCTAGGAAAAGTAGGTCGGAGATGCTAGGGGTGAGATGTTTTTTATCAAAATATAGACTAATAGAAATGTCGTTGGCGTATCTATTAAATATTGGGTCTAGGTCTCCTTCATCCATATTGGTATTAGCTATATATTCGTAAAATTTAAATTTCATATTAGCTAATTCATTTTCTGCAATTTCTTCTGTGTCAAAAGTAGTGACATAATTGAAAGATGCTGATTGCACTTTATCGTCTTCGTAAATATATTTTACGATATAATTGGTGCCAGAGGTGTTTTTATTGGGTTTGAAAAATGATTCTGTGGGTGTGGAAGTGGAACATTGTAAAATCTCTTGTTTTGTTGAAACTTCTGTTTCTGAAGTGCGGGTTTCGCCGCCGCTCATTATTAAAATTACAACAATTATAATTACAGCGATGACAATACTCAGTATGCAGATTGGTAATATTGGCTTGTTTTTTTTCTCCTCCATAATCTTCCTTTGATTAGATTAATATGTCCAAAATACAGCTCCCACCCCAGAGCTGTATTTTGTAAAGTATTGCTTTTGTCGACAATTAAACATTACTTGCAACAAATGTGTAAGTAATGTACCCAGTGTAAGCACCTTGCTCTTGTTCAGAATCAGCAAAAGCGATGTAGTGAGGAGTTACAACGACTCCGTCTGCGGCGATTGGAACTACTGGATCAGGTGAAGTTCCGGTTGTAGCGTTTTTGACTACAATAGTATTGCCAGCGCCTACGCCACTTATTGTGCTATATGCATCAGAACCATTATCGTATAGAGCCTGCGATGAATGAGCATTATCTATAGCAACTCTTGCAGACCAAACAGAATCAGTAGTTTCTGTTAAGCTACCAGATGATGCTGCGGCATCGGCTGCGGTGATATACGGACCGAATGGAATACTATATCCACCAGTAGCAGAGTTCATAGCGGTTGCTTGAGCATTTAATACCCAACCATCGTTAGAGTTACAGGTGATGGTCATTGCGGTACCGGTACCTTCTTGAGAAGCAGTTCCTGGGGCAATGCCGCCAGTTGAGCCATCGCTAAGAGTTACAATGGTGCCATACTTTTGGTCTCCTGCACCTGTCGTAGTTTCTGCTACAGTTTCTACAACTGTATCACTTTCTTCCATTTTACAAGACTCGTTGACGGTTAAAAGTACTTTGTCTGTGATTGAAGAGTAGTTGACAGTTGCTGCAAACGCACCTACAATCGGCATTGCTGCAAGCGCTACAGAAGCTGCACCAGCTGCAATTATAGATTTTTTCATTTTATTTTTTCTCCTCCTGCTACTTTTAAGCAGAATTATTTTATATTTTGTGTTAAAT
>CAZHGO010000073.1:0-2317 GCA_964532185.1 uncultured Candidatus Saccharibacteria bacterium
CCGAGGCTGACGAACAAAAAATCAACGACATTATTTCTAAGAAATACCATGTTGAGGGTGATTTGAGACGCCTCGTGAGCAATAATATCAAACGCTTAAAGGATATTAATTCCTATAAAGGTATCCGCCACAAGGCTAAATTACCAGTCAACGGCCAGCGTACTCGTACGAATGCACGTACTCGTAAGGGTAAGGCGATCGCGGTCGGTGGTACACAACCAAAGGCAGCAAGTAAGACTTAAGGAGTATTATGGCTGAAGAAGAAATTAAAAACAAAGTTGCTGAAACCACCGAAACTACTGAGGTTACTGCTGAAGTAGCCCCAAAAGCGAAAGCTGGTAAAGGTAAGAAAGGTAAAAGAATTGTTAACAGCGGTGCTGTACATATTCAAGCTACCTTTAACAATACGATTATTAGCGTAACTGATAAGACTGGTGCAGTGCTTTCCGCTTCTTCCGCTGGAGCTAATGGCTTTAGAGGATCTAAGAAGGGTACAGCATTTGCTGCTGGTGTAGCTGCAGAAAAAGCTTTGGATATTGCTAAAAAGAATCACGCACTTAATTCTGTAGATGTATATGTCTCTGGGATTGGTCTTGGTCGCGATGCGGCAATTCGGGCAATTTCTACAGTAGGTATCAGGATTGATAGTATTACAGATGTAACCCCGATTGCACACGGTGGTGTGCGTCCTAAGGGAGAAAGGAAACCGTAATGGCAAGAGACATTTCTCCAATCGTTAAACAAAGCCGTAGAGAGAGTTTTGCACTCGCTCCCAAGGCTCACAAGATTATGGCCAAAAAGCCAGGTATTCCAGGTGAGCATGGTGACATGCGCCAAAGAGGTGGTAGTCTTTACCTCACTCAGATGCGCGAAAAGCAAAAAGTACGTCGAACTTATGGTTTGATGGAAAAGCAATTCGCTAAGTTGATGCGTGAAGCGGTAAAGGCCGAGGGCTTGACTGGTGAGAGATTGCTAGAATTTCTAGAAAGACGGGCTGACAACGCGGTGTTTAGAGCAGGTTTTGCTACTACGCGTCGTCAGGCGAGGCAATTGGTTTCACATGGGCATTTTACTTTGAATGGTAAACGAATTGATATCCCATCGATTCGTTTGAACCCAGGTGACGTTTTAGAAGTTCGTCCAAAATCAGCTAAAACCGAATATTTTAAGAATCTTCCGAATGTCGTCAGTGCGGCGGGAGCTGTGCCTTTGTCATGGCTAAAAGCTGATGCAAAGAAAATGAAAATTGAAATTACTGGTGTGCCTAAGCGCGAAGAGGCAGACGCCGGTATTAATGAACAATTAATTGTTGAGTACTACTCACGCTAAGGAGGATAAATGACTACAAAAAATATTCATGAAGCAAATCTAGCTGAAGTAAAGAAGATTAACGATACTACTGCTGAATTTGTGGTACGCCCACTTTATTATGGGTATGGTAATACTCTTGGGAATTCTTTCCGTAGAGTGCTTCTTTCTAGCGTGAAGGGTGCTGCAATTACGGCATTTTCTATTGAAGGTTCTACGCATGAATTTGCGGCAATTCCCGGCATTCGCGAGGACGTAGTAGATATCATGCTCAACCTTAAGAATATTCGTTTTAAGGTTCACACTGATAATCCAGTAGAATTAGAGCTTAATATTAAAGGTTCTGACCAGTCGTCAGAAAAAGATGGTGAAAAACGGGTAGTAGCTGGCGACATCAAGCTTCCTTCCGAAGTAGAAATTGCCAATCCAAACCAAGTAATTTGCCATATTGATGATCCAAAATTTGTTCTCAAAATGCATTTTGTAGTAGAGAGCGGTAGAGGTTATCTCACGATTGAACGTTCAGCCGAAGAACGGATACATTCCGATATGATTGCTATCGATGCGGTGTTTACTCCAGTTCTGAGAGTACGTTATAAAGTAGAAAACACTCGCGTGGGTCAAGATACCAATTTGCAACAGCTTAACCTTATTATCGAAACTGACGGTACGATTACCCCAGAAGACGCCTTTGAGGAAGCGGCTGCGATTTTGGTAAATCAATTTACTGCACTAGCTGGTAAAACCAAATTGGAATCGGCGCCAGCTCCTGGTACTAAAGAGGAAGAAGAGGACGCAGGTTTAGCTATGCCGATTGAAGAACTTGATCTTTCGGCTAGAACTGCTAACGCACTTATCAATAATGATATTAAAACCATTCGTGATCTTGTAATGTTGTCTGAAAATGACCTCAAGGATCTTAAAGGTTTTGGGTCGAAGGCGTTAGACGAAGTTAAAGAAAAGTTAACGGAGTTAAATATTTAAAATGCATCGTCATAGTTACAAAGGG
>CAZHGO010000074.1:0-2240 GCA_964532185.1 uncultured Candidatus Saccharibacteria bacterium
TATGCTTTTTATTATACATAAGCTGGATGATAAATGCAAGTGGATTTTGGGGAAAAATTTAAACTGAGGATACTCGGCGGGCTTTTTTGATTTTGTAAAATATAAAAATGCTGCCAATAATTATAACTGATGTCACAACTAATACTAGCCAAATTGGACATTTAATAACAAGTTTATTTAATTCCTTTGTTTCGCCACCTTCAAATTCCACTTTATAGCGGACATTAAATATACCTATTGATGGAGTTCCTTCCCACGAAAGTCTATGTACTATCGAGCGATTAGGCAAAATTAATTTTTTATCTGGATTGTCTTCGTTTGAATAAATCGGCTCGTTGGAGAAAAGTGGATATACCTCTAGAGTATAGCTAGCTGTGCCATGGACATTGCCTGTATTGGTGACTTTAGAAATGGCAAAAATATCGCCATCAGCCAAAAAACTGGGAAGTTCTGGGTCCATAATAATCGCACTGCGTCTAGTCTCGCCTTTGACTTCGGCAAAAATAGTGTGAGCCATGGCGATAGTCTCTTTTAGCATTGCGGAATCAGGGAGGCCACCTTCCGGAGGTGCAGAAGTAGCGACAATCGCAGCGTATTGGCCACCCGATGGGGCGTCGGTGGGGACGTTTATCGTATAATTAATTTCTTCGGATGCATTAGGGGCAAGTGTGCCAGAATCAGGACTATCTAGAGTAATCCAGTTAGCAATTTGACCCCGACCGTCTACATCTTCAAAGATAGCGTTGCTTTCTTCGTCGCGGTAAAAACTTTTGACTTTGATAGTATAGGCAACCGATGCGGTGTTTTGTTCTGGATTTGAAATATAAAAAGAGCTAGTAATTGTGTCTCCTGGGTTTAGCTCAACTCGCTTAGTCATGGGAGACATCATAAAGCCAACCATAGGACCAGTATAGGCATCATCGGCGTTGGCTTTTGGGGTAATAGCAAAAGTAGCTACCAGTATTAATGCGATTGTGATGAATTTTGCCCATCCTAGTATTTTTTGCTTTATCATATTCTCTCCACTATGTACTATATATTATATAATACATTATTTTTGATAAAAAAGCATCAAAAAAAGACTCAGCTTCCGAGAAACTGAGCCTTTTTTGGCTAATATATTAATTACGATGCGTTTGGATCTTCGTAGGTGAAGGTGTAAACTACATTAGCAGTGTAGGCACCGGATTTGGTGGCAGATTTGGTGTAAACGTTATATGTAGCTGTTTCGCTTACTGGTGTGGTAGAATCAGTAGCAGTAGATGACTGCATGAACTTGGTGTCTGTACCAGTATTAGTGAACAAATTGCCATCCGATCTGGTTAGAGTCCAACCTTCGCCAGAAGTAGTACTAGGTGTGGTGGCGGCAAACGGAATAGTATTAGCACTAGCGCCGCTACCTGTAGAAAGATCTGGCGTAGCTACCGTAACAGTAAAACCATCTGTTGAGTTGCAATAACCGCTAAAATGGCTTGTACCAAGCTCTACATCAGCACCTGGCTTGAGAGTAGCTGAGTAGGTATGAGAGGCCTTGTCCGCTGTGGCAGAGGTGGTGGGACCATCCCAAGATGGGCCAAGCTGAACATTGGTTTGTCCACTAGCGCCAGCCGTTCCGTAGCGAGTAAATTCGCAGGCGCTGGTAATGGTAGCAGATAGAGTGTCCTGAATGGTGGCAGTCTGCGTTGACGCAAATGCACCCATTATTGGCATGCCTGCAAGCGCCATACTGACTGCACCGATAGTTAGACTTTTTTTCATTTGATTGTTCTCCTTGTAATTAATTATTTATGCTGGCGTATGGCCTGACATTAGTTTTATTATATACATAAGCATGTCAAAAAGCAAGAGTTTTATGACAAAATCTCTTGACCAGGTTTGAAAAATAAGTTAAAATAGTATGGTAGAGTCTTGGAGCTGGTTTTTATTAGCGCTCCAACCGTAATATAAAATAAAAGGAGAAAGAATGGCAAATTTTGACCGTTCAAAGCCGCATATTAATGTAGGCACCATGGGTCACGTCGACCATGGTAAAACCACTTTAACTGCTGCGATTACTAACGTACTCGCGAAGAGACTACCAAGTGATGTTAACAAGGCAGTCGCTTATGATCAAATCGATAACGCTCCAGAGGAAAAGGCGCGTGGTATTACCATCGCTACTTCTCACCAGGAGTATGAGTCTGAAAAGCGCCACTACGCACACGTAGATATGCCAGGCCACGCAGACTACATTAAGAACA
>CAZHGO010000075.1:0-2200 GCA_964532185.1 uncultured Candidatus Saccharibacteria bacterium
ACCTTAGCTCCTCGTGGTGCCATTCAAGGGTCATATAACAAAAATGGCACCACGATGGGTGCAATAGCCTGATAAATTTACAAGCAGAGCTGCTTACAAATCACCAAACACCATCATGATGCCATCTCTAATTTGTAAGCAATAAATTAATCTGCTTTATGTAAAAATATCAAACTATTGCACTTCAATTATACTATAACTATTTTGAAAAATCTAGTAATTTTTCGGCATCTTCCACATCGTATTCGCCAATCTTTAAACGCCGGAGAGTCTCGCAATATGCTCCCACACCCAGCGCCTCCCCAATATCTTCCGCCAAAGTCCGGATATATGTCCCGCTCGAAACATGGCAACGAATTTTTAACAAAGGATAATTATACTCTAAAATCTCTATATTATATATAGTAACCTTCCGAGAAGGTACCTCAAAATCCGCCCCCTTCCTCGCCAATTTATACGCTCTCTGCCCATTGATTTTAATCGCACTAAATCGTGGCGGCCTTTGTTCAACCTCACCAATGAAAGTATCAATGGTAGATTTTACCATACTCAGTTTCGGACTCGGGTCGCTCGCTCCCGTCGTTACGGGGCTCGCGCCCTCTTCCTCGGCCGTGGCCTCCGGACGGTCCTCAACCGAGTATGGTAAAATCTCCCCCTCAATATCACCAGTAGATGAGACAAACCCTAGTTTAATTGTCGCCTCATAAACTTTATCCAATTTCAAAAATTCATTAGACTTTTTAGTGTATTTCCCCGAAAGCAAAATCAAAAGCCCCGTCGCAAACGGGTCCAACGTCCCCGTATGCCCCACTTTCACCTTATGCCCAAATTCATCCTTCAAAAGCCTTCGCACTCTTGCTACCACCCCAAAAGACGTCATCCCAGCCGGTTTATCAATCAATATAATTCTATCTTCCACCCCTTGATTATACCACATTTTTGTGCTATAATAGGGAGCATGATAACAAAAGAGAATAAAGACAAGGCTATTGCCAGCGTCGCTCGTAATAAGAAAGACGTTGGTTCTCCTGAAGTTCAAGTGGCTATTCTCACTGCCAGAATCAAAGAGGTTACTGAGCACGTCAAGAATAACAAACATGACTTTATGGCCAAAAGAGGTTTAATTCAAATGGTAGGCAAGAGGAAAAAACTCCTCAAATACCTTGAAGACACCGACTTTGAGCTTTATAAAGAAACTGTTAAAAAACTTGGCCTTAGGAAATAACCTAAAACCCAATAAAAAGCCCGGCTTAAAAAGCCGGGTTTTTGTCATTGGTTCAGAAGTTCTTCTATCTTCGGAAGACTAGAACTAAGATTATGAATTTTAGCAGCTATATCCACTGAATTCTCAGTTTCAGCATCTTCCTCATAATCACGAAGCGCAATTGCTTCTTCCTCAAAATCTCGCAAAATCTTCGCAATCTTACGAAACTTCTCTTCCACCTCAGGCGACGGATTTTCGTTCTTGTACTTCAGATCATGTTCCAAAGTTGCCCACAAATTCATAGACTTAGAACGAATCTGTATTTCCACCGGGATCAAACGTGATCCTTTATACGGATCGTGAATTTCCACCTGGCAATCCAAGTGAACACTCTGATATCCGTTAGGCTTGGGCATTTTCACATAATCTTTTACTTTGACTATATTAATGCCCGGGATTTTTTCAATCATATCTTTCACCAAATCTATCTCATCAAGATATTTGGTAATGATACGAATCCCCGCCACGTCATGCACATTTTCGCGAATACTACCAATATTCCTAGCATATCCACGAGCTCCACATTTTCCCTTCACAGATTTAAAAGTCTTAATCCGACTCTCAATCCGATCAAACGGATTCCGTTTACCCGCACGATCTATCGCCTCACATAGATTTTCTATACGAGCCAATGTCAATCTGAGCGCCGCATTGCATTCCGCTACATAAATATCATAAGCGGCTTCCAGCTCTGCTTCATCAACTTGGATACAATCGTCTTCATTCAACTCCACCTCTACAGTAGCATCAAATTTTACTTCTTCCAATGTGTTACCCCCTTTTTTTAGTAAGATACTAGTTAATAAACTCCATCTTTAATTATAGCACAAAACACCAAAAAAGTCAATACTTTTATGCTTAAATTCATGCTATAATTAAGGTATGCTAGTAGCAAACTCAAAATTACTTACTCTCCCTATTTTAAGCGTGCAAGAT
>CAZHGO010000076.1:0-2199 GCA_964532185.1 uncultured Candidatus Saccharibacteria bacterium
CTATTTAAGAAAATCTGATCTCATTGATTTTGAAAAAGAACGCCCAGATCTTGAAATTACTTTTATTAAAACTGGCGGGAGGATTCATGATAGATTTATTATTCTAGATGAAAGGAAAGTTTATTCATCTGGTGGCTCTTCAAAAGATGCGGGAGCAAAAATGACTACCATCCATGAAATTACTGAGAAGTTTATGCTAGACAGTCTATTCGCAGAAATAGAAAAGCTTAAAAGAAATGGGTTTTTGAAGCTAAAATAATGTTGTAAAAATTACAATAGCATTCTATGTCTTGGGTAGACTCTAAGATTTCTTGCAAAATATCTAAAATAGTGGTAAAATGGTTTAAATTATATATCAATAAAGGAGCAAAATGCCTGAACCTAAAAAACAGAGTAGCCCAAGGAAGACGGGGCTCAGAAGAAGCCACCTCCGTCTCAAATTGGCTCGCAAAGTTAACAAGACGTCTCCGGTGAAGGTCTTTGAAACCAAGAAAAAGACCCCAAACCTCAGAGTAAAAACATCTAAAACAGTTAAAAAGAAAGCGTAATTTATGGCAAGTAATCGACATTTAGGTAGAGTTATTGTCCTGCAGAGTTTGTATGAGTACGAGTGTAGGACCCTCGCAAAAGACCCAGAAGTCGAGCTTGACATGATTGTTGCGAAAAATATTGAGCCATACGCAGGGACTTTGGGCGATACCGAATTTGTATATGAACTTGCACATAAAGTAGTGGAGAATTTTGAGACTCTTGATACTGCGCTTGCGCCAATGGCGCCAGAATGGCCAATTTCGTCGATTTCGGCGATTGATCGCAATGTGTTGAGGATGGGGCTATATGAACTTTCGGAATGTCAAGATACAGTACCACCGAAAGTTGCAATTAATGAAGCAGTGGAGCTAGCAAAAGCATTTGGGTCGGATTCTTCGTCACGGTTTGTGAACGGAGTTTTGGGTACCGCTTTTAAAAAGCTCGGAATTGTAGTAGAAGAAGAAAAAGATGAATCAAAACGGACCGACAAGAAGGATGCCGAAAAAGCCAATAAGACGAAGCGGGGAGCCGATGGGGCAAAGAGCGCTGAAGGTGCCGGAAGCTCTACCGACGGAGCCGATTAAAGAATCGCCTTTTAAGAAAATTACTTCGGCAGTATTTAGGAAAAAGACCGCAATTCAGGAGATTGTGCGCGAGCCGACTTCTGGTGGGATTGTTTTTCGGATGACTGCAGACAAGAAAGACGTGGAGATTCTTTTGATTCAGGATTCTAAGGGACGCTGGACTATCCCTAAGGGGCATATTGAACCAGGTGAAACTGCCAAAATGACTGCTCGGCGAGAAATCGAAGAAGAGACGGGGCTTAAGAATTTTGATATCCTAACATGGCTGGGTAAGATTCACTTTAAATATCGTCGGGCAGATAAGCTGGTCCTGATGACTACGCAGATTTATCTGGTGCAATCTTTGGATGCTAGAGAGACGCCAACCGCCGAAAAGTGGATGAAAGGTATTAAGTGGTTTGCCTTTACGGACGCTCTGGATGTGATTGAATACGATGATATAGAAAAATTAATGTTAATTGCAAAGCGCAAGATTCGCGCAGGGGATTTTTAAGATGGAAGAAAAAAAGATGCAAGAAAAAATTGACACAACTCCGTACAAGGAGTTTGCTCGGGAAAAATTGGGTTTTGATTTTAATGATATTTCGCTACTTGTTACAGCGCTCACGCATAGGAGTTATGTAAATGAACATCGTGCACTTAAAGTGGAGCATAATGAGCGCTTGGAATATCTTGGTGATGCAGTTTTGGAGCTAGTTTCTTCGGACTTTTTATATCGGAGATATAATGAGTCTGAGGGAATTATGACTGCGCTTAGATCGGCTTTGGTTCGGACGGAATCGATTGGGGCAGCAGGGCTGGAGTTAGGCTATGCGCCATTGGTACGTCTCTCTAAAGGCGAAAAACAGGGGTCTGAAAGGGCGCATGAGGCGATTATGGCAGATTGTTTTGAGGCAGTAATCGGGGCGATTTATTTGGACCAGGGGTACGAAGTAGCTCGTAAATTTATTGATAAACATATTTTGTCTAAAATTGACACAATCATAGAGGAGGGGACTTGGCGCGATCCTAAGTCTTATGTACAAGAACTTTCTCAGAAAGTGGAAGGTGTGACGCCAACTTATCGTACGTTGCGTGAGGATGG
>CAZHGO010000077.1:0-1992 GCA_964532185.1 uncultured Candidatus Saccharibacteria bacterium
CGTTGCGTTAAGTCCTAGGCTACAGTAGTATAGCTCGCCGCTGCTCAGCACTCCACCTCACCAAAATCGGCAAATCTACGCCAAAACTCGCGCGGGAGCCCCACTCCCTCACACGCCCCACAGAGAAACTTATAGTGTTTCATGTATTTTAGATGCCCCACGTAAGATACCAGCTGGTCCACACTTCCTCTCCCTCGCGAATATTCATAAAACGCCTTCCTAGCATTCCTTTTTAGTCTCTTCCCCGGATGTATCACATCCTTATATACCACCGCACCCAGCCACTTCACCCCATGCGCAGCCGGCTGCACCGAGCGTTTCCGCGGATGTAGCACCAGCCCCAGCCGCTTCAGATACCGCTCAATCGCCGCAATATCCGACACCGCCCGTGGCAAATCCTCCCGCGGCACCACAATATAAAAATCATCTACATATCGTCCATAATGCTTATAGCCAAGGTCAAATCTAATATATCTGTCCATCTGGTCCAAAAAAATATTAGATAAAAGCTGCGAAGTGAGATTACCAATCACAATCCCAATCCCATGCGGCTGCTTTAAAAGGCTTTTACTGTCCGGCAAATGCCGCCAATCCCGCGGCCACCCCTTTAATTTTGCCCCCTTCACCGGATCATCCATAATCACCTCATAAAGACAATATTTAATCAAAGCATACATCAGCCCTTTGTGCCCCTTATATTGTCTATCCAGCCCCCACACCGCCCGCTTATACAGCTTCTCCCGATTGAGACTCATAAAAAATCCCTGCACATCCAGCGTAATCACCCACGCCTCCTTGGTGTTATTATGAGACACCGAACGAATATGGTGCTGTAACCGCTGTATCCCCATCAAAGTCCCCTTCCCCTCTCTACAAGAATAAGAATCATAAATAAAATGCCTGTCCCACCAGTCATATATCATCATATACACAAAATGATGCACCACCCTATCTCTAAACGCCGCCGCAAAAATCTCTCGTATCACCGGATTAAACACCACATGCGCTGTCCCCCTCAAGGGTTTATATCTATTCATCATAATCGCCCGCGTCAAAAACAGCAAATTCTCAAATTCATTCACCTCAAACTTATGTTCATCAAAAGTTGTTCTTTTACCACCTTTTCTCGCCTCCAAATACGCCACATAAAAATAAAAATACAACCGGTTTTCTACATCCCTCAGCCAATCCGCCTCCTCAAGCGTCTTCAGTCGCATAATTCACCATTTTCCCCACTACTAAGTTTTTTAGCCCCGCCGCAATTTTCCCCACTCTGGCCGAAGAAGCCACGTCCCAAAGCTCCAAATCCGCCAACATCGCCACTCTGTCCATCAAAATATCTATCGCCTCCGCCATCTCTGCACCAGCCACTATAACATCCTTATCTCCATGCGCCATCAAAGCATAAGTATCCGACACCTTAAACACCGGCTCCAAAATCTTCTCCTGCAAAATCTCTCTATCCGTTCTCGTCATTTTTATCAGTTTATGGTAAACCACCGTTCTCAGTTCCATAGTCTGCCGATGAATATCCGGAAACACCACGTTGGTGTAGAGAATTTTGTTCATTTCCTTCACTTCATCTCTATGTAGTTTGAGTAGCGCCTTAATCTCTTCATTTTCGTATTTTCTTTTCAAGCGAAAATACACAATCAAATCATTGTTTTTGACCGGCTCGCGTTCAATGCCAATCTCTTTCAATTTCTCCGTCAAAAGAGCCAAATCCGCCACCGCAGTCACCCCATGTTTGAATTTGTAGTATCCATTATCTAGATCTGGCCTCAAAACCACGCTTTTTCGCCCAATTCTGGGCGCAATATCATAGGCATAGATGATAGCAGAGTTTCCACCCATGATGTAGAATTTCTTCTTTTGGTTAGGATTATCCCCATCCGAAGCCAAAAACAGCACCAAATGTTCAAAATTCCTCTCCTCCGCTTCAAACACAATTTTCTTACGCTCATTATATCTTGCGTAGGATTCTCGCTTTTC
>CAZHGO010000078.1:0-1908 GCA_964532185.1 uncultured Candidatus Saccharibacteria bacterium
GCGGCGGCGGCGCCGACGTTGACGGAGCGAGTAGAACCAAAACTTTCGATATAACGCGTATCATGAGCGCATTCTAGTAGCTCTTTGGTGATGCCGCTACTTTCGGAGCCAAATATGAGGGTAGTGTTATCAGCGAACTGTTTTTCGTGGAGAGGCACCGCCGCCACATTATTTTCGATGGCGACTAGTTCCCTACCTACCTGAGTCTCTAAGAATTCATTAATAGTAGCATGGTGAACAATTTTTAGGTATTTGTCTGTGCACATGGCACCACGACGATTATACTTTTTGCGACCGATAATGTGGACTTTTGCCACATTAAAAGAATTGGCAGTCCTGACAATGGAGCCAATATTAAAATCGTGTTCAACGTTTTCGATGGCGATTTCAAGAGGTTGACGAGTTTTTTCGAGTGTATAAAAAATTTGTTCATTTGGCTGATTTTTAAATTCATCAATCAAGTTTCTAGTGTCTTCCATTGTGATATAATTATACCCCTTTGGACTTTTCTTTGCAAAGAAAAGTCCAACAAAAGAAACTTAATATGAAAATAAAAACAGGCGCATGTCCTGATTTTTCTTTTTGTTTATGATAAAATATGATTATGGATTTTGATGAATATCAAAAACAGGCGGCGACATCAGATACATATGAAAAATGTGGACTTCTAGAGGTGGGGTTTGTCGAGAAAGTACTAGGTCTTTCTGGCGAAGCTGGTGAATTTACAGATAAATTCAAGAAGGTCTTGCGTGACAAGAATGGGACAATGTCACCAGAAGACAAAGATGCGATGGTAAAAGAACTGGGGGATGTATTGTGGTATATCGCTTCAATTTCAAGATATATGGATGTACCAATGTCGGAAATTGCTAAGAAGAATATAGTAAAACTACGAGGTAGATTAAAGCGTGGCACTGTCCATGGAGAAGGTGACGAAAGATAAAAAATGGCCCCTGAATTTAGGGACCATATTTCTTTAGTGACTAGTGCGGTTCTTTGTGACGCACGCGGATTTTGGGAGGTTTGATAGCCGATAGCGTAATTTTAACGGGAAGTTCCCCAACATAAACAGTAGCCTCCCAATCAGCGGTGAACTGAGTGCAAGTTTGATCGAGTGTATTAATAGTACCACCTGGTTTTAAGATAGTATTAACTTCATCAAGAGTCAGGGTTGGACTCGGAGTTAATTTTGCTTGAGGAGCGTGGTCCTCAGTAGCTTTGATTTTGGCTTTTTTAGACGATTGTGAAGTTCTAATCTCCGCCAGGATACGCTTACCTTCTTCGGCAGTTTCGCAATCTACCTGTTTGGCCCATTTTCTTTTGTTCCCCATGTGCCTTTGGATGGTTCTAAGATTGGGGCCATTGTTTGATGCGAGAGTTAAAACAATCTCCGGATTGGTTAAATTTACAAGGTTGTATTCCTTAACCCAACTCCAGATCATCTCGTAAGTGTAGTGTTTTGGTTTTGGCTTGGTTGATTTGGACACTTTTATCACCTCCTGTTTTTGTGATTTTTGTGGTCTAAAATTTAGCTGCTGATTTAATGGCGTGATGATAACGTTATCTTTTTCGTCTAGTAAATCAGTTTTTTTCCTTAGTTTCCATTCTACAGCCACTTTTCGTTTGACTTTTTTGTAGTAACCATTTCCCAGCTTTTCACAGATTAGGTAAAAATTTAATCTTTCGTCGTTGTAAATCTGGTTAATCGTTGGAAAAACACCGCCGAGCTCCTGGCATTTGGTTAGCATTTGCTCTAACAAGTGCTTTTTTAGTTCGGCTTCGCTCTCTTTGGCCGCTTTGATCTGTTGCTTTTTGAGATTCTCGTTAGACTCGTGCCACCGTATCTGCCACTTCATAAAGTCCTCCTTTCGCACTAAAGTGTTAATGTACTTTATCTTCTGATAAATT
>CAZHGO010000079.1:0-1880 GCA_964532185.1 uncultured Candidatus Saccharibacteria bacterium
TGGGGCAATATGGTGATGGCATCCGTTTATCAGGTGATTCTGTCCGTTGTATCGCTCAAAATTAACTACAGCCGAAATAGATTTAACCATAAGCCCAGGGGTGGGGGTTGAATTTTGAAACAGGGTGTGCTACATTTTTTCGCATTATGGATAAATTTGGCAAGAAAGATTTTGATGGGTGGATAAAATTAAAAGAAAAATTACATTACAGTGATTCTATTCCCAGAATTACTGAGGGTGATATATGGTGGTGTAGTTGTGGAGAAAATGTTGGGGTGGAAATTAATGGTAAAAATAAACTTTTTTCTCGTCCGGTATTGGTATATAAAAAATTAAGTAGATATGGTTTTATCGGCATTCCGTTAACTTCGCAAGCTAAAATAGGAACTTGGTATGTTAATTTTGTTTTTCAAAACAAGAAACAGACCGCTGTATTATCTCAACTTAGGACTTTTAGCATATCTAGATTGTCTAGTCGTATGGGAGAATTGGACGCTTTGGATATGAAAAAAATAAAAGAAGCCATGGTGAACTTCTTAAAATAAATATTCCCAACTCTAATTGAGTTGGGCCGCGGGTATTCCCGAATATATTTTCATTATACCGCATTTTGAGAATAAAATCAAGTGAAATGTGTTATAATATAGAGATATGGATAGATACGAACCGCTAAAAATTGAAGAAAAATGGCAAAAGATTTGGGAGGAGACGGAGGCTTTTAAAGTTTCCGAGGTAAAAGGCCAACCTAAGATGATGTTGGCCGAGATGTTCCCATATCCATCTGGTGCAGGGCTTCATGTGGGGCATGTGAGGAATTTTACTATTGTAGATGTTTTGACGCGGTTTTTTCAGCAGCAACGCTTGAATGTTTTAAGGCCGTTTGGCTATGATACTTTTGGTTTACCGGCAGAGAATTATGCAATTAAGACTGGCACAGCGCCACAAGAAGTGACCAAAGTTAACATTGACAATTTTAGAAAGCAGGCTAAGAGGCTTGGCTATGCGGTGGATTGGTCGCGTGAGATTAACACTTCGGATCCAGAGTATTATAAATGGACTCAGTGGTGTTTTTTACAGCTTTATAAGAAGGGTTTGGCTTATCAAAAAGAATCTTACCAGTGGTGGTGCCCGGTAGACAAAACCGTGCTCGCTAATGAGCAGGTAGAAAGTGGCAAATGTTGGCGTTGTGGGCATGAAGTAGAGAAGAAAAAAATGAAACAGTGGTTTTTTAAAATCACTGAATATGCTGATGAACTGCTTGACGAAATTAATAATCTGGAGTGGCCAGAAAAAATTAAAACCATGCAGAAAAATTGGATTGGGCGAAGTGTAGGGGCTCTGATAGAGTTTCCAGTGGATTCTCGGGCCGCGTCCGGCCGGCCCGTCGCCACGGGCGGCCGGCGCTCATCCTCGCGCTGCCGCGCTCCGGAGTCCCTCGAATTCACTGGAAACTCTATCACAGTATTTACCACCCGGCCGGATACGATTAAAGGTGCTACATTTATTGTACTAGCTCCTGAGTATCAGGGTTTGGATTTTATTGTTTCGGATGATTGTAAGGATAAAGTGGCGGATTACAAAGCTAAAGCGCTGAAAAAATCCGAGATTGAGAGACAAGAAAATAAGGAAAAAACCGGGGTATTTACGGGTGCTTATGCAATTAATCCAGCTACTAAAGAGAAAATTCCAATTTGGGTGGCAGATTATGTATTGGCTGGCTATGGCACAGGTGCAATTATGGCAGTGCCGGCGATGGATGAAAGAGACCGCGAATTTGCGGAGAAATTTGATTTGCCGATTGTAGAAACTGAATTGGTGGATAGAGATCTTTATGGTACGCCAAAAGTGACTTATAAAATGCGGGATTGGTTGATTTCTCG
>CAZHGO010000080.1:0-1672 GCA_964532185.1 uncultured Candidatus Saccharibacteria bacterium
ATAATTGCAGCTGGTGCAGCTTCTGTAGCGCTTGCAGCAATGCCGATTGTAGGTGTGTTTGCAGCAAATACAACGTATTCTACGATAAAAGATGTAGTCAATCTTACAGTTGATTCGTCTTGTACAATGGAGGCTGACGATGCATTAGTTGTTACTGATACCACCAATAGCCTTAAAGGTACAGTTGTTAATTTGCCACAAGTTAGTGCAGGTGATTCGGTATCGTCTGATGGCACTGGAACCTTGATGACTGTTAACTGTAACAGCGTCAAAGGTTGGACTCTTAGTGCAATAGCTACTGATATGACTACGACTAGTGGCCCAACTTATACGATTCCATTCGGTAACCATGCTGCTACTGGGCAAACTGCTTCCGTGTGGTCTGCAAAGATTGCATTGACCGGTGCTGGTACTAGCCCTGTACGTGCAGAAGTGATAAACGACGCTGATGACTATGCTAATACGTCTGTTAATACGTCTTCTGCAACCGTGATTGCACAAAACACTACCGATACTAGTGTTACGCCAAATAAACCTTATGGTGTAAGTGGTCTAGAAATCACGCCTAGCTATACCGCTCATGCGGCAACTGATCAGGAAGCTGGTTCGTATTCTGGTACTATCACCTATACCTTTACTGAAAAACCGTAATTGTTTAGGTGAGTATACTTTACAAAATACAGCTCTGGGGTGGGAGCTGTATTTTGGACATTGAAAATTTATAAATTAAAGGAGTAAACCTTGAGTAAGAAAAAAGACAAGCTTGTTATTATAATGTCTGCACTACTTTGTTTGTTTTTTGCGGGAATAGTGGTGCTGATTTTTATGATGATTGGCAATGAGACCCATACGTCTAATGATACTACTGGTGAAAAGCGTAAAATAGTATATTGTAGTTCTTCTTCTCCTAAAGATGCGTTTTTTGCGACTACTCAAGATGCGACTGGGATAGAGCATGAATTAAAGTTTATATTTGAGGACAGCGGAGTTAATACAGCTGCATATACCTATAAATCTACGCTTTCTTCTGAGAAAGATGCTGAAATAGAAATATCAAAAATGCATTGGAATTATGATGATTTTATGGGTAAAGAAAATGTATATCAAGAGGATTTGTCGCCAGTTTTTAATAATTACGGTAACGAAATTAGGATTAGTCTTTTCTTTGAAAAGAAGCATCTTGTGTCAGAACTTTCAGATTTATTATTTTTGACAAAAGATGAATTTAGGAAAGCTATTAAGTATTCCCCTAATGAGCTAGCCAAGTTGTATAAAAACAAAAATTTTTCATGTAAAATTAATGAATTTAATGAATAAGGAGGAAACATGAAAAAACGAAATATTAAAATGATAATTGCTGCCATAGCCCTGGTGTTTTGCGGGATGTTTGCTATGGTCAAAAATGTTGTAGCTAAAAGAGCATTTACATTGTCGCCAATGAGCCAGAGGATTATTTTGACGCCTGGGGAAACTTATGAGGGTGGTTTTGCGATTTCTAATCCTACGGATGCAGACACTAATTTAGAATATTTGGCAACAGTAGGGACTTTTTCCAATGCGAAAGGTGAAGGGAGTAATGATGATTATGGTTCCGTGGATCTTAATACTATTTCTAGCATGAATGAGGTGATGAACTGGACAACAATAGATAATCCTACTGGTACAGTGACTC
>CAZHGO010000081.1:0-1647 GCA_964532185.1 uncultured Candidatus Saccharibacteria bacterium
TTAATTTGTTCCACTACGTTAATGTTGTTCATATAGAGCCTCCTTTATTAAAATTAATTTTATTATCTTACGATTGTCCACTCTGTGCCATCGTAATTACCTGTCCAACAGTAAGTGAATTTCTTTTCCTCTTTCTTGGTAAAAATCCACACCCACAACACCCGGTAGGTTTCCCAAAGATCCTTCATAATAAACATATGGTTGAATCGTACCGATTTTATAAATGCTCCAATGACGTCTTGAGCTAAGATTTCTTTAGAACGTCCTTCTTGTTGTTTTATTTTTGCTACAAAATCTATATAGTAACCATCTGATGAATATTTGTAATCAATGAAATTCACTTTGTCTTCTTGTAATTGCTTAAAGTATTCTATATCTATACAAAAATCACCGTCATGTACAAGATGAAAATCTAACTTCATGTTTTACTCCTTTATTAAAATTGATTTTATTTCAACCTTGATATTCAAGGTTGAAATGTTTTGCATATTTTGCAATTTCCGTTTTCATTGTATAACTCGGACTTACATTACTTGCGAGATATGCTTGACGTATCGCGTCTCCATAAATTTCCATTGTGATAAAAGAATGGTCGATATCTTTTTTCTTTCTCATAAAAACGAGAGTTGAAGCGCCATCAATGACGCGTTGCATATAATTTGCGTTAACCAAGCAGTTGCTTTGTTGATCTGCTTCTTCTACCACGTCTTCTGTTGTAAGCGGAACAATGTATTCATATTCGCCTTCTTGGGGATTCCAAGCAAATTTCTTGCATTTTGCAGCTGCTTTTTCGAAATTTGACTTAAATATAGGCTCGTTATAATATTTATAATTATTTTTGCGTCTAACGAGTTTGTTGTGATAGATTGGCAAATCCTTTGGATATTTTTCTTTGATTTTGCCAAAGAACGTATATTCCATAACAAGTGTATCGTGCCAAACCCTCAAAAAATCCGAGTAGCTTTCATAACCGATTCTGTATGATTCGTATAAAGAATATTCTTTAAACGATTCATAGTCCATATTGATTAACGGGAGACATGATGGCAGATATTTTTGGATTGTTTCGTAAACACCTTTACCGTCACCACAGACCCTATCAAACACTTCTTGATTTGTGTAATTATATGGATTATAGTATCCGTAACCACAATAACCACGTTTAAAATCGTACATGCATAAGTCACAGTGTTTGATAAAATCTCTTGCTTTGTCGAGCCCATAGTTCTTATATACGAACATAACTAAGCCAGGTTTTTCTTTTATGAGATGTATAATTTGTTTAGATTGTGAATGTGCATACTCTTTATATATAATAGGGAACACATTATATATTTCTTTTTGTTTCTTGATATCTTTTTGATCATCTCCATAACAATAATGATTGGCATATTGATATTGATATTGATATTTATCGAACATAGGAGCACATTTATCTTTAATCATTCTTTTAATTATCTCGTCTGATAGATATTGCACCAAACTATCTCCGAACACCTTTCCTCTTTCTAAGGTTCTTACATAAAATCCATCGGGAAGTTCCAAGTGCTGCGTTGTAGGGACACTCGACATAAACAACGCATAATTTTCACCATTTAATTGCTCGACGTCCCAAGAACCGCCCTTGCGCAACGTTCTTATAAACAA
>CAZHGO010000082.1:0-1627 GCA_964532185.1 uncultured Candidatus Saccharibacteria bacterium
TACAACGTATACTGGATTGACAGACAAGGTGCTTCTTGAGGTTACTAAGTCTTGCCAAATGGAAGCAGATGATAGTCTAGATGTCACGGTTTCCCCTAATAAGGGTACTGAAGTGGATTTAGGCGAAATTGCTGCCGGTACGGCTGTTGCTGGGTCTGTTGCAAATGATGGCACTGAAATGATTATCACTTGTAACTCTACCGCTGGTTGGACGCTCAGTGCTCAGGCTACTGATATGACAACTAATGTGTCTGGCGGTCCAAATTACACTATTCCATTTGGTCAGTATGCTGGTGCTAGCCAAACTACTTCTGTTTGGTCTGCGCAAATTGCTATGACTGGGCAAGGAACTTCTCCTGCGCGTGCGCAAATATCTAATGGAGCAGGAGCTTATTCTACTACAACTGTTAATACAACTGGTACTACAGTGATTGCTCAAAATACATCTGATTCTAGCGTTTCGCCGGCTAAGCCATATGGTGTGAGTGGTTTGACCATTACACCAAGCTATACTGCTTATGCTGCAGCTGATCAGGAAGCAGGTAACTATGCAGGTACTATTACCTATACCTTTGCTGATCTTACGCCAGCACCGTAATCATACGATTACACTTTACAAAATACAGCTCTGGGGTGGGAGCTGTATTTTGGACTATTAATATAATTAAGGGAGAAAGGATATGGAAGAAAAAGCAAAGAAAAAGAAGAAGCCGCCTGTACTGCCAATCTCTATACTGGTAGTGATGCTCACGGTAATTGCAATTGTTCTGATATTTGTGTTAAATGGCAGCGAAAAGCATATATCTGAAGAATCTACATCTAGTAAACAGGAATTATTATACTGTACTGCTGCTTCTCCGTTAAATCCTTTCTTTAAAGCAACCAAGGATGCAAGTGGCATAAAATATGATTTAAAGTTGCTATTTGAGGATAATAAAGTTAATACTATATCTTTTGCTTATAAAGCCACCTTTGATTCCGAAGATATCGCCAAAAGCGAAATATCTAAAATGCACTGGAATTATGATGATTTTATGGGAAAAACTAGTATCCATCAAGAAACTCTTACGCCAGTATTTAATAATTATAATGATGAAGTATCTATCAGCCTGTTTTTTGAAAAGAAATATATTGTATCTGAACTAGGCAGTTTGTTATTTCTAAATCAAGATGAATCTTCTAAGATAAAAAAATATACCATAAATGAGCTAAAAAAGATTTACGAAAACAAGAATTTCTCTTGTAAAAATAATGAATACAATAATTAAAGGAGGTTTTATGAGAAAAAGTATTCTTAAAGTGGGTTTGATATTATTACTTGCTGTATGTTGTGGGGTATTTGGCTTGCGCGTAAATGTTTCTGCTTTGAAGCGAGCGCTAACGCTTTCGCCGACTAGTGAACGAATAGTGCTTACACCTGGCGAAACCTATCGTTCTGGTTTCTCTATTGTGAATCCGGCTAATGCAGATATAGATTTGAATTATTTAGCCACTATTGGGCCTTTTACTAATGCTAAGGGTGAGGGAAGTGTAGATGATTATGGTGGGGCAGATTTTGACACTATTTCTAAGATGAATGAGGTGATGAACTGGACAACAATAGATAATCCTACTGGTACAGTGACTC
>CAZHGO010000083.1:0-1623 GCA_964532185.1 uncultured Candidatus Saccharibacteria bacterium
GAACTTATACTAATACTTATATTCTTACTGCTACAGCTAATCCAGTAGCTTATGCAATTAATTACTATACTGTAAATGGAACCTATAACAGCTCCACCAAAAAGATGGGTTTTACTAAAGTAGGTAACACGCAATCTAGCCCTACTAATACTGCTGCCAGCGTTACCTTAGCCCCCACCGCTACTCCTACAAGATCCACCTATACTCTTGCTGGTTGGTGTAAAAGCAATACAAATCATAACCAGGTATCTGTGAATGACGGTGTTACCACTACTTATAATTCTGGTAATACCAAAATCACTGCCTATCATGACCCGGGTACTGTATGCAATGGCACTATCTATGCTACTGGAGCCAGTATGCCAATTGATCCTACTATAGACAATACCAACATTAATCTCTATGCTGTTTGGACTCCTACCACCTTTGATCAAGCTTATGCGGCAGCTAGCAAAACCAAAGCTACAGTTGGCTCTAATAGTTATTACAAAATGCAAGATATGACTGCTAGTATTTGTAGTGCTGTTTCTCCAATGCAATCTACCATACTATTTGATTATAGAAAAAATGTTCCAGGAGCTGATGGCACTTCCACTTCTGGCCAAGTTAATGGTACTCCTTACCATATCGCCAAACTCCCAGATGGCAGATGTTGGATGTTAGATAATCTTTATTTAAATCTTAATAACCAGAATGTAGTGAATGATCTTAAAGCTATCGGTACAACTGGTGCTAATACTAACACCACTACTGCCGCTATTAATGCGCTTAAGAATGGTGGTGGTACTGATTCTAATGGACTTGCTCAAACTAAGCTTGATTATGCAAACTGGGGGAGTACTAATAGTTACACAAAAGCAACAGTCAATCGTGCTGGTACTTGTGATAGCACTAAAAATAGTTTTTATCCGTGTATAACGCCACCTTCTGGGGTTACTAGTGGTTATAAAGATAATAATTATACTTATAATACTTTGATTGATAGATTTTGCATGAATGCTGATGGTACTATTTGTGAGGATGAAACTGATGTTGCAAATACCTATAATAATTATGGTTTAGGTAATTATAAAATTGGTAATTATTATAATTTTTGTGCTGCTTCAGCTGGTTCTTATTGTTATACAAATACCGACACTACTCATACTAGTAATGCTGGCTATGATATTTGTCCAACTGGTTGGCGATTACCTAGGAGTGGTACGATAACCCATCCTACTGCAAATTACAATGAATTTCAATATCTCTATAGTAAGATAAGCGAAGTTAGTTCTACTCCGGGAAATTCTACAAAAGCTCTTAGCATGCAAACGATGCTTTCTATGCCATTGTCTGGAAGTTATGCTGGCCCTACTACTGCAGGTAGACAGGGCACATATGGTTATCTTCGGTCTTCTACGTATACTAATGAAACTACTATGTATTATTTTGTGGCTAATGGTAAAAGCGTTTCTACAGAGAATTCTTATAGTGATCGTGGTCGTCAAGTGGGCCTTTCAGTGCGTTGTATTGTCAAATGATAAACTAAATAGCACTGAATTTTGGTGGTATCTGTGGTATAATGGGAGTATAGTAAATTAAGTGGAGAAGACGGCAGAGATAATTTACTATATAATATATAGT
>CAZHGO010000084.1:0-1586 GCA_964532185.1 uncultured Candidatus Saccharibacteria bacterium
AAAGAGGTCGTGGGGCAAGAAAAAATCATAGGTAATGGCAAAATTCTAACTGAGATAGTTAAGAAAAAAGAGCCCGTCAACCTAATTTTTTGGGGCCCTCCGGGCACTGGTAAAACCACTTTAGCTAGAATCCTAGCCAAAGAATTCAAAGCCGACTTTGTGGAAATTTCCGCTGTTACCGCCGGCAAAAAAGATGTCGAAGCTGTAGTAGAACGCGCCAAGCAAAATTGGAATCTAAATCTCAAAACTGTGCTTTTCGTAGACGAAATTCACCGCTTCAGCAAAGCCCAGCAAGACGCCTTTTTGCCCCATGTCGAATCCGGTCTCATCACTCTCATCGGCGCCACCACCGAAAACCCCTCTTTTGAAGTCATCTCCCCACTCCTCTCCCGCTCAAGAGTGGTTATTGTTAGCCCTCTCAAAAAAGCCGACATCCTAAAAGTCTTAAAAAAAGCCATCAAGGCCGAAAATATCGATATCGATAAAGACGCCTTAGATTATCTCGCTGAACTCTCTGGTGGCGACGCTCGCTCCGCTCTCGGTGATTTAGAACTCGCCGCGTCGTTAGCAAAGCATATCAACAAAGCTACAGTCGAAGAAGCCGCCGGCAAAAAACTTCCCGGCTATGACAAAAAAGGCGACAACCATTATGATACCATTTCCGCCTTTATCAAATCTATGCGTGGCTCCGATGTCGATGCCGCTCTCTATTACCTCGCCCGCATGGTCGAATCCGGCGAAGATCCCAAGTTTATCGCCAGGCGCATGGTGATTTTTGCTTCCGAAGACATCGGCCTAGCCGGAAATGGAGCATTAAGTCTTGCCACTGCCTGTTTTCAAGCAGTAGAAAGAGTCGGCATGCCCGAATCCGGCCTCATGCTCGCCCACACCACCGTCGCCCTCACTTTATCCAAAAAATCTAGGCAAACCACCGATGCTTGGTACAAAGCCCAAGATTTAGCCAAAAAAACCAGAGGAGAACCCGTCCCCACTTGGCTTAGAAACGCCCCCACCAAACTCATGAAAGACCTAGGATACGGCCAAGGCCAAAAATGGGAAGCCGGCTTCCACCTCGACAAAAACTACCTCCCCGACAGCATCAAAAACCAAAAAATCTGGCCCTCATAATCGCCTATAATATAAGTAGGGTCATTTTTTGACCCCAGCCCAAGACAAAAGCCCAAAAAAAGCAAAATCGACCGGCTGCGATAAGAGGTGGAGGTCAGGAATACCCTTTAATATGAAAAGGCAAGAACATGACAAAATCATCTCCTCATGGGTTCCAAGGGACTCAAGGAGCAGAAGATATATTCCTTCGCTATGGTGCATTTCACCTTAGCAGTACACACCTATTCCCATCACCTCCGTGGGTTGCCTAACAAATCAACAAAAAACTGGCAAATAAAGCACCTATTAGCCTTTAGCCCAGTTACTGGCGGCAACTACAACGGTGGTACCCTCAACAATACCGGGAACGGGAACTGGTGGTCTACCAACGCGAATGGCGGTACTAATAGGTGGAACTTGAAATATAATGGTTCCTACCTATATACGAAATACAATAGCCGCGTCAACGGGTTTTACGT
>CAZHGO010000085.1:0-1582 GCA_964532185.1 uncultured Candidatus Saccharibacteria bacterium
TTGAAGATAATAAGTGCTATTTGACCCATATCTTTTCCTTTCTAGGACAACTTTAACTTACCTAGCGTCGCCGTTTAGTGAGCCCTCGCAGTGGGCGCTGCTAGGGCTTTGGACCCAACCCGCTAAACCAATCAAAGCCAACCCAGCATCTCTTATAACATAGTTTGTTGCAAAAATCAACCCACCACCTCTAGCTTATGGTTAAAAAATAAAGCGGTTGTGGTAACTCAAAAAAATACAAACTGCCAATTTTACTTGCTGTTTCGTTTCGCGCCCAGGAGCAAATCTGACCAACATCAATTTTTTCGCGGTTGATTTCGCGCCAGGAAGATTTTTCGAATTTGTTAACGAAGATTTTTCATCTTGCGCCGGATGGGGGTCACGATGATAAAATTTTCTAAAATGCTCAAAGATTGAGATGGCTAGATTTTGATACAACGTATATAGAATCCTTCATACCGAACGTAGTGACCAGTATTCAAGATAGAAGCATTCCAACGTAAGTAGTAGCGATTCGTCGCACTACCCGATGTTGACGACCACCAGAGCCCATACCCGGTATCAATGAGTGAGCCAGTGCTGTTATAATGGCCGCCAACAACAGGAGTGTAAGCGCTTGCTTGGCTAATAATATCAGATGTTTCGGAATTAGATGGGAGATGCCAACCTTTAGGGCAAACATCATCGGTTTGAATATCTGTATTACTTGGACCAGTAATGGTCATAGCGCTGGCTGCAGCATAATTATACCAAACACCGGCAGTGGTATTACCGCTGTTGTGGAACCTAGCAACATCATAACTACTACCAGAAGTTAAGTCGCTCATAGACATAGTGGTATCTGCACTAACATTTGAAGTAGCAGATTTCAGGTACCAAGTAGATGTAGTGGAGGTGCTGCCTACTGTGTCACCCACATAGCGAAGATTTTGCGTCATCCAAAAGTCGCCATTAATTTTAGCAATAGTATATTCTTGATTATCTCTTACATCGATTAGATTACCCGTCATTCCATCTGCCATATCCGGACAAGGATTAAAGGTTTGCATATCACCGGTGATGGTAGTATCACATATTGGGTGTGCAGTCGCAGCAAAAGTAATCGTATTTTTATAAGTACCAGATTCTTTAAGATAATCTATTTTGGTAGCAAAGGTAAGAGTAGTAGTATCGGCATTAGTTCTATCATTGTTTTCTAATATAGTTTGGGATAGTTTGAAATCATTATAGTTATTTGAGTCTTGTTTATAACCCCAACTATTAACGCTAAAGTCAGTATCTGTATAACCACCAGTTTTATTAGTGAGTGTAGGAATAGTTTTAGTATTATCTGCTATATTAACTAGGTCTGTAGTAGTAGAAGTCATATTGAGAGTATAACCAGTATCATTATTAGTGCCTACAGTTATATTGATAGTTTTAGTACCAAAAGTATTAACTGAAGGATCTAGATTAAGATTAAGTGGACCATCTGGATCTATTTCTACTGTAAGACTAGGATTTACATTTACATCAGTAGTGATGTTCTCAGCGGTTGCACCCCCCCCCCATTAAAATGGCGAAGGGTAGAGAAAATAAGGCA
>CAZHGO010000086.1:0-1565 GCA_964532185.1 uncultured Candidatus Saccharibacteria bacterium
GTATAACCTTTAACATTTCCTATTATAACTAAGCAAAAGCTCATTGTCAACATTTTTTAATCCCCACTTTTCCACAGCTAGAAAAAATAGTATAATAGTACTATGAATACGCGAAAGGCTACCAAAAACTATGCTTTTATAGATGGCAACAACTTATATCTTGGTGCAAAATCTCAGGACATAGAATTGGATTATGGCAAATTTCGTAAATATCTTAGGTCAAAGTTGAACGTAGATAGAGCTTTTTTGTTTATTGGCTACGACGTTCATAATACTCCACTTTATAATTATCTTCAGAGTCATGGCTATATTCTAATCTTTAAACCGACAATTCCATATACGGATAAAACTACTGGTGAACGCACAATGAAAGGCAATGTAGATGCTGAATTAGTATTATATTCATCGGCGATTGAATTCAGCAACTATGACAAAGCGATTATAGTATCGAGTGATGGAGATTTTGCTTGTCTTTTAAGATATCTCATGGATAATAATAAATTGGCAAAAGTAATTACCCCTACATTGAAATATTCTAAGCTACTAAAGCCATACAATGAATTAATTGTACCACTGAAGGTAATTAAGTCGCAAATACAAAACAACCGGGATTTGCGATCGGTACGAGAACCTTAGGCTAGCCCGGTTATGGTGATATTCCTATTGTATCAAAAAGTCAAGAAAAAGTCAAGTTATTGATATTTTTTAAACAGCTCTTCCAGTTTTCCATCAAAACCATGCAAGTATCTCTCTGTAGTAGCGATACTACTATGTCCCATCATCTCTTTAATTTCCGATAAACTTGCACCTTTCTTCTGTAAATTTGTTGCAAAAGAATGTCTCAAGGCATGAGGATAAAATCCATCAAAACCGGCCCTCAAGAAAACTTCTTGTAATCTTATCCTGATAGTATTTACCGTTGGAGGCTGGCCATTCTTAGTTTTTGCCCCATTTACTACGCACCAAATATAACCGTTATATATATGATGTTTTTTCAAATATTTTTGTAAAATTTTAAGAGTGTCATTAGAAATATAAACTTCTCGCCACTTTTGACCTTTACCGACAAAATTAATTCTGTTACCATCAAAATTTTCTATTTTAAGTTGAGCTAACTCAGCAATTCGCATCCCTGTTTCGAACATAATTTTGATCATTAATCTTTCTGTCTCGCTAGCCTTATTTAGAACTTTTGAAATTTCAGAAGCAGTATAAAAATTTCGCATGGTTTTTGGGCTTTTTAGGCGAGGGATAAAATTGAAATTGAGGGGAATTTTGACTCCGGCATTACGATGAAATTTAACCAGTGCAAAAATCGTAGACCTATAGGTATTGATTGATGAATGATTGATATTTTGAGAAAGCTCAGTTTTGATCCAGCGATTATATAATTGATTGGTGAAATTTTCTAAGCTATCTATTTTTGTTTCCTTGACAAATTTAGAAAATATAGCCTTTTTGTTTAAGATAGTTACCGGTGACATTTGGCAAATATTTTCGCAATAATCCAGATATTGCAAGATTTGTTGGTTAATTCTTTTCATGAAGCTCCTTTAATAGTAAAT
>CAZHGO010000087.1:0-1529 GCA_964532185.1 uncultured Candidatus Saccharibacteria bacterium
CGGCGGCAGGGGATTCTACGATACTAAAAGATTCTCGCGACAATAAACGCTACACCGTAACTAGACTGGCAGATGGTAATGTCTGGATGACCCAAAATCTCAACTTTACCGGTACAGTAATGGATCACACCACATCTAATATTTCTAGCGAATACACTCCATCAAATCCGTATTACGTAAATGGCTCCAGTACTAATGCGTATTATAGTATGTCCACCGACGCATCGTCCAGTGCCGATCCTTGTTACGGAACTTACGATAGCTCAACCGAAACCGGCACAGGCAATGTCTATAATAATTCCTGTATCCATACCGGGTCTAATTCGTATACTGGTGGCACGACTACATGGTACAATTATGCGGCGGCGACTGCCGGCACGATTACTGGCGAGGTCAATACTGATCCAGTAGTTTACGATATTTGTCCGGCGGGGTGGCGACTGCCCAACCATGTAGAACAAGACAACATTACTAGCTATACCAGTGCATATAATCCAATTTATGGCGGTTACTATATCAATGGTGCGAATTATGCCGACTCTACCTTCGGGTTTTGGTGGTCTAGTACTATGGTTACCGGAATAACTAGAAATTATCTACGATATACTTCTGCTCAGCTAGATACGATTAATACCGGTAGCAGACGAGGCGGATTCTATATAAGGTGTATCAAAGATAGTACGGTCAAGACTATGCAAACATTCTCAGAATCTGACGCAAGTGCTATGACTACCAACCAAGTGACAACGTTGACCGACTCTCGCGATGGTCAAAAATATGCAGTGACCAAACTCGCGGATGGTAATGTTTGGATGATTCAAAACTTGAGACTAGGTGCTAATACCACTAGTGTGGATCTTACTACTGCGGATTCCGATGTGCTAAGTTCTGGGTTTACGCTTGATGGGAAATTGTCAGACGGTAAGTTTACTTATTCTACTATCGACGGCGTTCAATATCAAAATAACAGTTCACAATATTATTGTACAAATGATTATGGTTGTTATTATAATTGGTATACCGCTACAGCCGGTTCTGGTACAACGTTTGTAAGTACAAATGGTGCTAATGTAAACAATAGTATCTGCCCAGCCGGTTGGACGCTTCCTACTGGTGGTGGTAGCGGACAGTTCCAAGCTCTCTACAATAATTACAATTCTATATCTGGCATGCTAGTCAATCCTACTTCGTCAACAGAAAATATTAATGGTACTTCTAAGCCCGGCTTCTTGCTTGGTGGCTTTTACAACGATAGTGGTGCCAATGGTATCAATTCCTATGGCCGATACTGGTCCCGTACGGCCTACTCTAATCGTCGTGGCTATTCCTTATACCTAGATACTTCTTCGGTTGACCCTGTAGACAATTATGCCAAGTATTTAGGGTTCGCTATTCGTTGTGTCGCTAAGTAAGCCCACAAAAAATCCCAAGAAAACTTGGGATTTTTGTAATCGGTAGGGCTTATTTAGAATTCCTGCTCTCAATTACTTCTTGTGCTACATTTGGTGGAACTTCCTCGTAACCGTAAA
>CAZHGO010000088.1:0-1492 GCA_964532185.1 uncultured Candidatus Saccharibacteria bacterium
TTTACTTATATGGCTAAGAAGACGTTATTATTCTCAAATACAGTTGGCGATGTTATGCGAAACTACGCAAATATTAGTTTTAACAAATTCATGGAAGAATACCTGATCGAGAACATAGCTCCTAATTCAAAATTAATATTCATAGATGCGCCTGGTTTGGGAGGAGAAGACAACTGTCTTCCTAATATGCTAAAGTGTTTTACAAAAATTGGGATAGAATTTGCCAACGTTATTAAGCTAGATTATGATAGTACTAAAGACGCGGTTAATGCTATCCCCGAGACAGACAATAAAAAAGTTTACTTCTTAATGGGTGGAAATCCTCTGGCACAAATGGAAATTATCAAAAAACTTGATCTTATTGACACGATTAGGGAATATGATGGTTTAGTAATCGGCTTCTGTGCTGGAGCGATAAATTTATCGAAATATTCCATAATTACTTCTGATGAAGATTTTGATAAACCTCAGAGCTATAACGGTATAAACAGGGTATCAATAATTGTTGAGCCACACTACAATGATAATAATGACAAAAAAAGAAATACAGAAATTAAAGAATTTGCCAAGAAATACAATGAGACGATTTACGCTATCCCGGATGAAAGCATTATTATAATAGATGACGACGATCTGAAAGAGGTTGGCAAAATATACCATTTTTGATATAAATCTTCTTCGTATACTGTTAAAACCTGGCTTAGCGAGCTCCACCATTTTTGTTGACAAAAATGGTGATTTATGGTAATATATACGGTATAGAGTCCGGAGTGAGCTACTTGCAACAATCTCTTTCACTCTAAAAATAGGCCGGCGGGCAAACGCAGGAGGTATAACTATGTTATACAAGAACCTTACAGCAAAAGAGTTGTTTTCGTCTATCTACGTAACGCGGGATGTGGTTGAGCTATTTGCTATGGGCCTTGAACGTGGATACGATAGATTAGCTGGAGCTGCTATGGAAGAACTGCTCAGGCGTGGTGATACGGATTCAATCGTAAGATCGCTTGATTATTTCTATGAAAAAGCAGATTTTCCTTTTCCACATCGGCATGTAACGACCTTATTTCTCTTGATGCGAGATTTGTCGGAAAATTGTCGAAAGGAGGATGCTATATTGGGTATATATGCAGCGCAGGGGGTTAATCTCTATGGCCCCACTGATTGGATTAAGCAGAACGCGGAGCGTTTTAAAAAAGTCTATCGTTCTGGCGCGGTCAAAAATGCCAAACCCTGGGTAAGAGAATGGCTTGCCTTAGATAACGAAGGCGAGGACAATTAGTCTACGACCCATACCCCCCACTTTATGTGGGGGTATTATTTTGTTGTAAAAAATACAATATCATTTTTTGACATAAAAATACATAGGCATGATATAATAGAATTGCGATAATTAAATATATGTATAAAAGGCAGCCGGTTTTTATATAAAACGACGACCTGGATACGATATAAAAATGGCATCATGAGGAATCATGGATATCGTATCTGG
>CAZHGO010000089.1:0-1486 GCA_964532185.1 uncultured Candidatus Saccharibacteria bacterium
CGCCGGTGGCTCAAGATGAATCAAAGGCGACTTATTGCGGAAAATTAGATAAAAGTATGTCGTATTTGACTCCTGAAACAGATACAGCCGAGCAGACTTTGCGAAAAATTGTAGCATTTCAGGGTTATCCAAAACCTAAATATGCGTTTTTTGGCAAAAATTGCATCATTTTAGAGGCACATATATGCGACTCGGCTGAGACAGCCCTAATTCCGCTTCCCTGTGCTAACGGGCATATATTATCTATTGACCTCTTGCAGCCAGAGGGCAAAAAACCGATGGATGCGAAAAGTTTTCTCAATGGGTATGGAAAATAAAAAGAGGGCTTGGCCTTGCACCTCCGGCGCAAGGTCGCCCTCGATACTCTTAGTATAGCATATTCACTTCTTAAATTCAAGCAGTTTATGATCTTTAGTAATGATTTTTAATCTTTTACATGATTTAGCTTGAATGAATCGTCGTTTAATTTCTTTTATGGCAATGTCTTCTGATAACTTTATGCGCGTTAGATCTATAATGATGTTTTCTGACTGTCTTTTCGCTCGTTTAAAAATATGTTCCAAGGTCTCTTTAGATTGTAAGCAAAATAGCCTTTCTTTTACTAAATTAATAAAATCTTAAGCTATACTATCTGCAATTATATCATATATCTGTAAAGTTGGGGCAAAAAACCGATGGATGCGAAAAGTTTTCTCAATGGGTATGAGAAATAGCTTATCCTAGCAGTTGGCTGCGGTTTTTGGCGATGGCGTCTTTCATCTCCTGGATGGAGCGATTGACAATTTCGCGGTAGTCTGGGCGATTTTTTTCGAGCCATTTGGCGGCTTCGTCGGTGCCGAGGAGTGAGTCGAATTCCTGAAGTTGCTCATCAGTGAGGCCTTTGGAAATGCGCTCGCCAATTCTCACTTCTAGTTCCTCTTGAATATAGTTTAAAAATTCTTGTTTTTTGTCTGCCGGCATGGCCGAGAGACCCATTTCTTGTAAAAAATTTTCGTCAAAATTCATAAGTTTATTATAACACAAAAAGCTTATGACAAATTATTTTGGTAGTTAGGGTTTTTGCGGACCATATGTTGCACACCTTCTGTGCCATCTGGGTAATTCGGGAATTTGTCGCCTGTTGGTATAAAACCTTTTTTATCATAGAGTTTTCTAGCTGTAGGGTGACTATCCAACACATCTAGATGAAATTCCGAAACTGCCGGATCATCATACACGTATCTCATCAAATTTCCCCCGATTCCCTGGCCGCGGTATTGTTCTCTTACCCCCATAAACTCACCCTCTACGGCATCTTTTGGTAATTCTGGCTCGGTAACCTTTTTCATGTATTTTTCATTGACTCGTTCAAAATTCTCTGGTAATTCATATCCAGTAGAGAGGAACTTTTCACGTATCTTGTCGGTATCCCATGGAGTGCATTTGTCACCGCGATAAATCAGAATACCGGCGATGTTTCCATCTTCGTCTTTAGCTACTAAAGTTT
>CAZHGO010000090.1:0-1466 GCA_964532185.1 uncultured Candidatus Saccharibacteria bacterium
AGATTCTGTGTCATCCAACACTGCCCATCCGCAAGCCTCTGGACAGTGTAGGTTTGGTTGTCTCTTGTATCGTAGACTTCAGTTGGGCTACTAGTCGTACATAAGCTAGCAGAAAGATTCTGGATAGCATCTAGTCTGGTGGCATTAGCAGTAAGTGCAGTATCAGCAGTTACACTTGCAATGGTTTGTGGGTTATTTGTATATGTGGTATCTCCAGTCCAGTTATCAAACTTGTAAGTAGTGGTTGGGGTAGCGGTAATAATGATTTCTCCACCATAAGCTACGGTAGCAGTAGAAGTAGAGCCAGCTGCTCCACCGCTTTCTACGCCAGTACCAGTAATGGCTACAGTATCTATGCCAGTACCAGCAGTTAGTGTAACAGTTACAGTATCTATGCTCCACATAGCATAAAGTGTACTGGTGTTTTCTACAGTTTGGTCTATACCATAGTCATCTCCGGGTTGGAAGACAGTGCCAGTACCAGAAGCTCCGTCTGTACAAGTATCTACGCCACTTGTGGTAGTGGTAGTGCCTTTGCACCAACCAATAAACTCATAGTTAGCTCTTTCTGGTGTAGTGCTGGGTATTGTGATGGTAGTAGCAGTGGTAGAGCCAGTCTGAGTTTCTGGTAGGTTAGTAACAGTATCAGTAGTGTTTTTATCAAAGTTTAGGGTATAGTAAATAGGATTAGCTGTAGCAGTGAGTGTAGCAGCTCTAGTATAAGTACCAGAAGGTTTACTACCATCTACCATAGCTCCAATAGCAATAGCATAATTATTGGCAGTGCTATTAGCAGTATTAGTAACGTCTAGCATTGTACCGGCAGTGTTTGGGGCTGGGAGGATTGTGCTGGTATTGGTGATGGTAGTAGAGGTAGTGGTATCGTAATATCTATTGGGTTTGATGCCCCAGTGATTGATGAGGGTGGGATTGGTAGGGAGGAAATTGGACTGATCTATGGGAGTAGTGATAGAACTGATGGTGTAGGCACTATTGGTAGTATTAACTAGAGTCTGATCGTTGTCTGCTGCAGAAAGGGAAATACTATAACCAGTGAAATTATCCGTGATAACATCAAAGGCAGCAGTATCAGCGGTGGTGGACAGATTAAAGCCAGTACCTGGAATGAGGGTGAGGGAAGTATCTGCTACTGTGGTGGCTAGAGTGATTGAGGTGGTAGAGAGTTTGGTAACACCTGGAGCTGCACTAGACTGGCCATTGTAAAAAGGCATTGGATAGATGGAAAGCAAAGTGAGTAGGATAAGTCCTAATAGACTTAGTAAATAAAGGTTATACCCCCCCCCCGATATAGTTTTGAGGCGTGCTAGGCGCATGCCGGACTGATTCCTAGGCGTGCCTTGACATATAGAAATATACGTACTGCTCATTACAAACCGTTTACTCCACTTCTTATGCTTTTTATTATACATAAGCTGGATGATAAATGCAAGTGGATTTTGGGGAAA
>CAZHGO010000091.1:0-1421 GCA_964532185.1 uncultured Candidatus Saccharibacteria bacterium
TCTCAGTTAGAATTTTGCCATTACCTATGATTTTTTCTTGCCCCACGACCTCTTTTAGGGTCTTTGGGCGCATCCTCTCCGCTAGGGGTACTCTGTTCATTAAATATATTGTATAATATTATGTATAATTGTTCAAGTAACGATTTTTAATAATTCAAAATTTGTGTTATAATAGTTGTAATTATGGTGGGCAATATTAAAAATAAGGAGGTAAAAATGAAAAAAGAACGAGTTGTTGCCTACAAAATAGAATTTGACAACATTATGGGGACGGATGGTGATGTAGAGTATTGGATGGCTAGAGATTTGATGCCACTTTTGGGATATGAGAGATGGGAGAATTTTCAGACTGCGATAAATAAGGCGATGGAATCCTGCAGATCTTTGAGTATTAACATATTTGATCATTTTCGTAAAGCCACGAAAATGATCACGATTGGGAAGGGTGGTAATAGAAAAGTCGATGATTATCAATTAACTAGATATGCCTGCTATTTGATTGCGCAAAATGGCGATCCGAGAAAAGAAGAGATTGCGTTTGCTCAGGGTTATTTTGCTGTTCAAACTAGAAAACAGGAACTGATAGAAGAAAGAATTGCCTATATCGAAAGGGCTGAAGCTAGAGATAGGTTAAAAGAATCGGAGAAGCGATTGTCAAAAAATATCTACGAGCGAGGTGTAGATGATGCAGGGTTTTCGAGAATTAGATCAAAAGGAGATACTGCATTATTCGGTGGAGTAACTACCAAAGGAATGAAGGAAAAATATGGGGTAAAAGGGAATAGGCCGTTGGCGGATTTTTTGCCGACACTAACAGTTGCTGCTAAAAACTTGGCCACAGAGATGACTAATTATAATGTCGAAGAAAATGATTTGCATGGAGAGGTTAAAATTACGGATGAGCATGTGCAGAACAATGCTAATATTAGGAAAATGCTGGGTGAACGTGGTATAAAACCAGAAGAATTACCACCATCTGAAGACATAAAGAAATTGGAAAGAAGAATTAAAAAACAGGATAAGCAGATTGCTGGTCGGTCAGGGAGGCTATCAGAATCTGTATGATTGTTCAAGTTTTGGTGAAGCTGGGGGCTAAGCGGCAGAAGGTGGTTGCTTCTGATGATGGTTTGGTGGTATATCTTCACGCGAGGGCGCATGATGGGGAGGCTAATAAGGCTTTGGTTGCTGTTTTGGCGGATTATTATGGGGTTTCTAAATCGTGCGTGACGATTATTCGGGGACAAAAAAGCCACCGGAAGGTGGTGGAAATTTTTAGTGGTGGGCGATAGAGGAGTTGAACCTCTGACCTCGTCTACGTCAAAGACGCGCTCTAGCCAGCTGAGCTAACCGCCCAGAGAGCGTAGTTTGGTGAGCTGGGAGGGGCTCGAACCCTCGACACCGGGCTTAAAAGGCCCGTGCTC
>CAZHGO010000092.1:0-1378 GCA_964532185.1 uncultured Candidatus Saccharibacteria bacterium
ATCCGATGTCTGCACCGAGATATTTGCTGTCGGAAGCCAGTTCCCGCAGTGTATCGGAAGATGCGTGATACAGGGCATCATACAGAAGCTTCTGGTTGCTGTAGATGACTGGATTCAATTCCTCCGGGACAGTGAAGACTACATGGAAGTATGGCGCTTCCAGTACATCTTCCCGACGGGCGTCTACCCACTTTTCCTTTGGAAACTCCTGGCACATGGGACAGCACCGGTCACGGCAGGAATTATAGTGGACGGAAATACAGCCGCATTCTTCACATACACTCACATTGACGCCAAAAGCACCTGTTTTACAGTTCCTGATATGAAAAGCTGCTTTTCTCTGGACTGCAGACAAAGAGTGCTTCTTTTCGAACTCTGGGTAAAAGCGGTTAAAGACATCCCGGATCGTACATTCAGCACTCATGCTTCACCGCCTTTATACAGATCATAAGGGCTGCGTATC
Source organism: uncultured Candidatus Saccharibacteria bacterium (assembly GCA_964532185.1). Lineage (GTDB taxonomy): Bacteria > Patescibacteriota > Saccharimonadia > Saccharimonadales > Saccharimonadaceae > Nanosyncoccus. The sequence continues at coordinate 464 of CAZHGO010000092.1, forward strand.
CCAAGAAGGCTTTTGTTACTGACATGGATGTAAACTTCTGTAGATCTTGGATCGATATGTCCAAGAAGAGCCTGTATGTATTTAATGTTGACACCGTCTTCGAATAAATGAGTTGCAAAACTGTGACGGCAACAATGACAGGATACTTTTTTATTGATACCTGCCTTAGCTGCGCTTTTCTTAAAGAACTGGTTAACTGAACCGGGGTCAAGATAGGTGCCTGTCCAGGCACTGGGAAATAAAACGCCCATAGGTCTATTACACTGAAACCAGTAGGTTGTAAGCAGGTCAAGAGTCTTATCGGCAAGAATCGTATATCGATCTCTTCTGCTCTTGCTTTCTCGAACGTAGATAGTTTTGTTCGACCGGGATATATCATTGTAATGCAGATGGATAACCTCTGAAACACGCAAACCTGCAGAATACATGGTAGCAATGATTGCTTTATGTTTCAGATTGTCTGTATGGTCGATTATAGACAGAATTTCTTCTCTGGAAAGAACAACGGGCAGAGAACGGTCGATTTTCATACGGGGAATGTCTTCATTATCCCAGCTTTGTTTAAGAACACGTTTATAAAAAAAGCGAACGGCACCATGGTAATAATTATAAGTCTGAGCAGAGACACCGTTAAGACGTTTAGATGTAAGAAATGATTCGGCATCATCTATGGATAAGGTCGGTATATCTTTGCCGGTCGATCTCAAGAAATACTTTGTGCCATTACAATATGCACGTATGGTCGATTCTTTCAGATTTCGCTTTTGTGCTTCATACTGTATTTGAGCAGTTATATCTTCGTACATAAAAACCTCCTTAAAAGTAGTGTTTATAGTGACAACTACCCATCAGGAGGTGCGTTGGCATCATAATTCCGATTGCGGAAGACGCCTGAAAGTGTTATTCTTTTCATAG
>CAZHGO010000093.1:0-1372 GCA_964532185.1 uncultured Candidatus Saccharibacteria bacterium
GAAGAAATTGTGAAGTACATTTTTCCTGGTAGTGAGCCTACTATTGCTCCTGGTGAGGACGGCTACATCATCTACGATTTTAAAATGATGTATCCTGCGAAATTAGGAATTTTTATACCGATCGAGGTAGACCGTAGTAATTATAGTTCGGTTTTTCCTAAACCATTTGAGGCGTATTTTTTAGATCTGGATAAGCAGGCGGAATATCTTTCTCGTTTTTTGGAAGTAGATATTAAGCCCACTTTGCCCAATATTGGGGTTCAATTTGTACCTGGCAAGGTACTCCAAAGGAACGAAAATAATTACACAATTTTTCGTTTCGATGAGCTGATAGCCCCTATCCAGAAGACCGATCTGCTTTGCCGCGTAAAGTATAATAACCTTAGTGGCGACAATAGTTTGAAGCTTCTGAATATCGACCCAAAATTCAAAGCAGGAGCCTATACTGTCACCGGAATTCAGTATCAATATTGGATATGTCCCAACAGATACCTTTTCTGTATTGACAACGAGTTTTTGGCTGCAGTGTTTACGTTGGCAGATTCTTACCGAGTGAGAAAAGGCCCCTTCTAGGGGCTTTTTTCATTGTGAGGGAATTAGGAACCGTAGGCGACACAACGTACTGAGAATCCGGCGTACTTATTGGTGTAATTCTGAGGGTTGACGGCCGAACTATTCAGGTACAAGACGTACGCCATACCCTTAGAGTAGGCACTACGCGACCAGTAGAGGCCGCTCTGAGCGACGTTGTTGGCGCCGCCGGAGTTGTAGAGGCCACTAAGGAGAAGCCCTGGTTTTGGCAAGCCAGCAGTATTATCACAACCACGTGGATCAGTGCTTGTGCAAACAGTTGGATTATCTACCAGTATAGCAGTAGCCGATGGGTAATTATTATAAAGTACGTTAAAGTCACTATCTGACCTATCACTGGTGCTACCGCTAAGCGGCACCCCACCACCAGAAGGCAGATACCAGTTCTTCGGGCAGATAGATGAACTTACGTCCTTATAACCGGTGCTTGTACCAACCGGAGTAATACTAGAGGTACCAGAGCTAGCCGTAGCAGAATACCAGTTGTAATAGCAACCTACATAATAATTGCTGCTAGCACTATCTGGAGCACAATAGTAGGCATTAGCATCGGCATAGTAGGTAGTACCATCATATCTATCTTCACAAGTTCCTGTTGCGCAAGAAGTATGGGTAGTAAATTTACCAGGGGACGCGACTTTACCATTCAAGGTCCATGAAGCAGCTGAGATATTAGAATCAGTGTTAGTTAGCGTAAGTGACGATACATTGGTTCCTAGTCTCAAATTTTGCACCATCCAACACTTATCATCTTTGAGTTTGGCGATGTAATAAGTATAAT
>CAZHGO010000094.1:0-1337 GCA_964532185.1 uncultured Candidatus Saccharibacteria bacterium
AGCTCCGCGGGAGATATTGGCTTTACATACTTCTCCTTTCCATTGAGCGGCAGGCTTTCCCAGGGCTTCAACAGGAATACCACGAAGAAAGAATACTTCTTGTTTTTCTCCAGAATCCTTTGAATCTGAAGGATGAATTCATCCTTGTCATTCCGAGTAGCGGCGTCGTCGAAAAAGATGACGCCGTGTCTTTTTGTGCCGTAGTCATAGAGCTGATCAGCGAAACTATCCCACGTCTCGCAAGGTCGAAAGATGTCCGGATACTGTGAAGCAAATACCCGAGGCGCGAACGCAGCATCCAGGTTCTTGAAAGAAAAATAGAGCGTATTGGGATACGGATCGCAATATGCCAGCGCGCCTGCCGTCTTGCCCGCGCCGGGGGTTCCCTTTATAAAAAGCACCTCATCATAGTGATAGTCAATCTTTCTGGCGCGATAGCTGCCAGAGTATTTTGTATATTCCTGTTTGATCGTATCTGTCAATGCTTTGGGGTACAGCATGGCACACCTCATAGTATCATATCATGAGTTTATTTATTTTCTATTATACCCGTTACTCTCGTCTATTTGTAGCCAGTATTTAAGTATCACAAAGAATTAACACAATCAATTATTGCCAAAAAATGCCCTGCATATCGTGCTTTTCGCAAGACCGGCATCATGCGCAGCAAACTTCTTTTTTCCAAGTTACCGTATTATGCCCCGATATATTCCTTAAAGGGTGAAGGGAGAAGTAAGTGAATCCGATTCCCTGGGAAAGCAGAGAAATGGAGGCGAGAATCAAAATCATATCGTGAGTTGATAGCCGTCGTATCAAGATGAATGATACCGGTTTTTGACCTCCATTTTCCTATATCCTTCGACCAAAGAGTGCGAATCAACAGGGTTTCGGAGTAAGGCTGCGCCCTTATCGTAAACGTCTTGTTAATTCTCGTTCGAAGGGGGTTTACCATTTCACGATACCTGCTTTCAGAAGTGAAGGGGTTAGAAAGCGCACCTTGAAAACTGAACAGCCCAGCAAGCGAGAATGCAAATCGATTGTTGGGCGGCCACTCATTACTCACTCGACTTGCCCAACCGACCAATCCATCAATAAGAAAAGAGGTACATCATGAATCAGAATCACAACAACGAAACCAAGAGCATCAATACTTCCAGCGCAACCAAGAACGCCGATGTCGCAAAAGTCTCTGAGAGGAATCAACCTGCCAGCCTCACGCCTATGACCAATGTTGGTTCCCCCATCGTCATCGCCATCGACCATGGCTACGGCAACATCAAGACCCCGACCTTCATCTTCCCGGCCTGCGTCTCGCCCTGCGACGGCGATATGCTCCT
>CAZHGO010000095.1:0-1325 GCA_964532185.1 uncultured Candidatus Saccharibacteria bacterium
TGTCGGAATGACGGAAGGACGCAACTTTGAAACGAATGAAGTCGAACATTTAACGCTAACTCTCGAGAGAGCGAACTTCACTAACTTTAAGATTGAGGACAGCGAATGACGACCCAGACTACTACCGTAGGATCTAAAAACTTTAAGGTAAAAGTTAAAGTTAAGGATATGAATGGTGGAGTTAAAGCTTATCTTAAAGTGCAAAATCGCAACCTCAAAAATGCTAACCGAGCGATGGCCGATTCAATACTTGGGCGAGCAACAATGATCGCTCCAAAGTTGACCGGCGCACTTCGTTCAGACGGTAGAGTAGAGACCAGAGATACGTCGCTTGCGATAGTCTTTGGCGACGAGAGAGTTCCATACGCCAGAATGAGGCATTATGTAAACCGCAAGAACCCACAAACGCTTAATTATTTGAAGCGTGCTGGCGATCAAACAATGAAGGAAGGAATAAAGAAATATCTATGATTACGTTATCTTTGTTAAAATTTATCGAAAATCATGGCCTCGGTAAAATCGATGAGGATTTATTCTTTCAGAAATTGGCGCTAGGCAAAGTTGGGGTGTATATTTCCGACATTGGCGAAGCGATCGAAAGGGGCGCTCGTAAGAGACAAAGTTTCGAAATCTTTGCCAGAGGAGATAATGATATTGATGGTTATAAGAGGCTCAAGGCCGTAGTTGATTTATTAAATGACTCCTATGGAGTTTGTGTGTTGCCGGCAGTTCCACCGGTGACGAATGAACCATACGAGAATGTGACAATCATGCCGCTTTCAAGTATAAGCAACGTTGGGTTGGATGATGACGGTCGAGTCATTTATAGCGCAACGGGAACAATTTATTATTAACAATAACTCTAAAGGAGATTCATTATGAATACCGACACAACGACTCTGTTAGCTGGTAAATATGAGCTTTCTATCGGCTCCGTGCTTCTTCCGGCCCAGGTTCTTGGTGATATCACCGTCACCTATACCGAAGGCACTGTTGAAGCTGAAACCCAGGCTGGCACACGTCGACAAGGCTCCGGTAAGACGGAAGAGGCAAATGTCGCCTTTACATTGTTCTTGCCGAGCATGGATTATCTGGGCATTGTATTCCCAGACAATTACACCGCTAAATCTGGAACTGGCGATTCTGGTAAGACTGCTTTCGGCGGAGACACATGTTCTACCCCGACCGCTCTGCCAGTCAACATTCACCCAGTTTGCGAAGAGACAGACAGGAACGATATTCACATCTTTGCTGGTATCGTTCAAAAGAACGCTTCGGTTGGCTTAACAACTGGAGACGCCGTTTCTATCGAAGTAACGATTGAC
>CAZHGO010000096.1:0-1291 GCA_964532185.1 uncultured Candidatus Saccharibacteria bacterium
AGCCCTAGTGGCGGCATGATTTTCCTGAATAATCATGTTATAGGGATTTCGTGGCTGTAGACCGTGGTCTGCTCGCATAAGATTTTACCCACCTTGTATATATTACGGGGAAAACAGGTCACTAGGGCCCCTTAAACCAAAATGGGTGGCCATGAAACAAAGAATTCGCACAGTCGCAATCATCAAAAACGGAGACAAGATTCTCGTTTTGAAAAGAGTAAGAGGCCGGTCCGAGATGCCGGTTTTTTGGGAGCTTCCTACCGGTAAAATTAAATTTGGCGAGCAGCCCGAAGAAGCCCTAGAGAGAACCCTAGAAGAATACGTCGGTGTCACCGCCACCTCTATTAAATTGAAAGATGTCATTACCTTTGTAGCTCTGGAAGGCTCCAGCCGCCTAGATAATCTATACATAATATATGATGTCACCATCAAAGGTAAACCCGACCCCAGAGTCCGCTATACCAGTTACAAATACGCCAATGATTTTGCCGCCTCCGGCATTCACCTTGGCAGCGCTACCAGCGTAGTACTAGAAATTGAAGATGACAGGGGTATTGCTAATAATTCTTCTCACCGTCAAACCGCCAACGCCGCCACCGTCAATGTAGACGGCGCCTCTCGTGGTAACCCCGGCCCATCTGGAATCGGCTATGTAATCAAAGACGCCAATGGGAGTGTTATTGAAAAAAGCGGCGAGTTTATCGGCTTCACCACTGCTAGGAGTGCTGAGTATTTTGCCATGAAAAAGGGAATTGAAAGAGCTCTTGAGCTTGGCATCAAATCAGCTCAATTTGTCTCTGATAGCTTAATGTTGGTAAACCAACTCAGTGGTATTATGAAACCCAAAAACCCAGATATTATCCCTATCTATAACGATATTCAAGGCTTATTAAAAAAGTTCGACTCAGTTTCATTTACCCATGTTCCTAGAGAAGAAAATACGGTGGCTGACAGCGAGGCCAACAAAGCCATTGACAAAATACTGCGTAAATAATATAATTTTTTAGAGCCCAAAAGATGGCCGCCTGATTTTTTCAGGAGGAAAGTCCGGGCAACAAAGAGCTAGGTAGTCGCTAACAGCGACCGTCCGTAAGGATAGGGAAAGTACCACAGAAACTTATACCGCCTGCGTTAGGTAAACTCACCCATGAACTGATTTCTGCCACACAAGCTGTAGAAACAGAGATTGGCTGATCCGACAGCGCGGGTAAGGGTGAAAAGAGTGGGGTAAGAGCCCACAGCGCGTCGTAGCGATATGTCGCGGAGGCAAACCCTACCTGTTGCAAGGAGT
>CAZHGO010000097.1:0-1288 GCA_964532185.1 uncultured Candidatus Saccharibacteria bacterium
AAAGAAAAGTTAACGGAGTTAAATATTTAAAATGCATCGTCATAGTTACAAAGGGCGCAAATTCGGCCGCGAAACTGACCAGAGATTGGCTTTGATTCGTAGCCTTGAATGTGCTTTAATCGAGAATCAGTCCATTACGACGACTCTCGCACGGGCGAAGGAAATTCGTCGTGAAGCCGAGAAGTTAGTCTCGATGGCAAGAAAGGGTGGGCTTAATAATCGTAGATTAATAATTGCAAGACTAAATAGTGTTTCCTGTGGGAATCTCTTAGTGGATGTGGTAGCGCCACAAGTAAAACGCGATTCTGGCTATCTTAGAATCGAGCATGCCGGTTATCGCAAAGGTGATAACGCCGAGATGGGCACGATTAGCTTTGTGGATGAAATTGACTATTCTAATAAGACAGAGAAACCAGCTAAAGCTGAAAAGAAGGCTGATAAAAAAGCTGAGCTTAAGAAATCAGCCGCTAAAAAATCTGCTGAGAAGGAGGATAAATAATGAAAACTTATTCTCAAAAAGCTTCAGAGATTAAGCGTGAATGGTGGATTGTAGATGCCTCTACTTTGCCACTTGGTAAACTTTCGGTAATTATTGCCGATAAATTGATGGGCAAGAGCAAAGTTACTTACACTCCACATATTGATAATGGTGACTATGTAGTAGTAATCAACGCTAAGAACTTAGTAGTAACTGGCGACAAGATGCTACAGAAGAAATATTATCGTCATAGTGGATTTCCTGGTGGTCTTAAAGAACTTCGTCTTGAAGAAGTGGTCGAGAAAGATCCTGCTAAGGCTATTGAAGCAGCGGTTAAAGGGATGCTGCCAAAGAACAAATTGGCTGCCGAGCGGATGAAGCGTCTTCGGGTGTTTGAAGGTGCAGAGCATGCTCACGTAGCACAAAATCCAAAGGAGATTAAATAATGGCTGATAAGAAATATGTGTATGGCTTGGGGCGTCGCAAAGCTTCTACTGCTACAGCTAGACTTTACAAGGGTAAGGGCGAAATTACCATCAACGGTAAACCAGCTTTGGAATACTTATCCGGTAACAAAACTTACCTTGCAGAGATTACTGACCCTCTAGCAATTGCCGAAAAGCAAAAAGATTACGATATTACAATCTTGGCTAAAGGCGGTGGATTGGCTGGTCAAGTAGACGCTATCAAATTGGCGATTTCTAAGGCATTAGTTTTGGAAGCAGCAGATCTTCGTCCAGTGCTCAAGAAAGCTGGGATGATGAAACGCGATCCAAGAGAGAAAGAACGCAAAAAATACGGTCTTCGCTC
>CAZHGO010000098.1:0-1265 GCA_964532185.1 uncultured Candidatus Saccharibacteria bacterium
TTACTTATACGGCTATAGCAGAAACACCAAGTTATACTCTAACTAGTATCTCACCTAATCGTCCAACATATAATGCTACTAATGTTCCAGTTACCATTCTTACTTCTACTCCATCTACCGAATTAGGCTTAGGTGATATTACGGCTACTATCACAGATGGTACTAATACTGTCCAACTTACTAACTGTTCCGAAATTACTCAAGAAGTATCTGGTATTAGTTATCGTGGTGCTACCTGTACCTATCCTGGAGGCTTACCTGCTGGTAGATACAATGTAACGCTTACTAGTTCTTGGCATAATGCCACTTATACATTAAGTAATGCCTTTAGTGTTAATTCTATGCAAGAATTTACTAGTACTAATTGTACTAATCTAGCAACAAGTACTACTACTGTAGATAATAGAATAGATTTAGTAGATAGTAGGGATGGTAAGCTCTATAAGGTATCTAAGCTAGCAGATAATAATTGTTGGATGGTATCTAATCTAGCATTAGACGGTGGGAGAACATTACATGTTAGTGATTCAAATGTAACGGGGGATAGAATGTTGCCAGAGAATATTACTAATGGTACCGAATCTGCCTATGATACGGCGCAGATTTATTCTGGTAATGCAAATTCTACTACTACAGATTGTGGCTCAAATCAATATTGTGTGGTGAGCGATATTAAATACGGAAATTTTTACGACTGGAATGCCGCTACGGCTACTGTTGGCACGCAGACCACTACGGGTATAGTAACAGAAAGTGTCTGCCCATTAGGCTGGCAGCTTCCTAATGATACTGGCGCCAAATCGTTCAATAACTTACTGTCAGCATATAGTCTTCCGACCACCAACGCTACTAATAATACTGCTGTTCAAACCATTCAACAAGCCCCACTTAACTTTCCTCTTTCTGGCGGTTACCTCAACTCGCCTGGCAATCAAGCTCGCTACGGACATTACTGGTCTCGTATCGTCTACATCGGTAATACTGACTACGCGTACAATCTAGCTTTTGCCTTGGTAGAAGATGGTTATTTTCATCCCCATGATACTACCCTCAAATACTACGGATTCTCAGTCCGTTGTGTCTTTGGTAACTAGCTGAATCTATCCCTTCAAAGTGATAGATTTTACAACCACTTTTCCAAACCCCTAAACCTAGCAACTTTGTAAACAAAATAAAAAAATATATTCATTTTTTTAAACTCTAGCTATAGCTTTTGATTTCATCTACCAGATTTAAAATGTGTCATTTTTACACGCGTTCAGCTT
>CAZHGO010000099.1:0-1260 GCA_964532185.1 uncultured Candidatus Saccharibacteria bacterium
AAATCAGCCTAGGCGTAAATTGCCATTTATATTCTTCTGTCAATTTATTCATTTCCGGCACCAAATTGCTCTCTTCATATGGCACATCAATATTATCATCATTCCAGCTAACGAGTGGTGTAGTATTATGATCGAGTAGCATCGTATAAGTATTCGCATCCTGCTTATAAACATACCATTTCATACAACCGGTCACCACTCCCGTCGGCGAGCCGAATTCATTGACATTTTTACTCGCTGCCTCTGCATCACAAGCATGATCAAGATGCACCGGATCGAGATACACTGTAGCAATATATGTCTCACCACTAGAAGCCGGCACTACCGTCGGCTTGCCGATTGGGTAAGAATCATCTTCTTGTTTTTCTTCGGAGCTAGTGCCAGAATTCTCATTATTCTGAGGCCCGTTCGCCCATGGCTTCAAAACAAAAAGCATAATCATTACAATTAAAATCACCACCGCCACCGCCCCTAAGACAATCCTCCATATATTGTTCTTTTTTATGCAACTTTTTACATCCTCGGGCATATTCGTTTGTTCTGGTAAATCTGTTGTTTCCATTTTTGTACTCATACTCACCTAACTCTTTACTATAGATTTATTAATTTCTATGACAGGACGCACACCAAACTTCAAAAAATTCGCGAGAATATAGTCAGCAGTACCATCTTCTAATACCCCCCAAACATACCTCGTATCCGAAACTCTCGGAGCATTTACCCAGCTATTAATGCCCGTATTGATAATTGTTGCATAATAATCTGACATATCACAAATTATGTTTGCCACACCGGGAATATCTACAGAAGCATCCCAAGTCACTTTACAACCTAAACTCTCCAAATCTTTGTAATCCCAAATTCCAATGCTTTCAATTTTTATACCAAAAATATTTTCCAAAGAGCCTTTAGCCGCATTCTCTAAAAAATTTTTAATGCTACTACTTTCATATTTATTAGAATTATTTTCGTCAAATGATATCTCATAACCAGACTTAAGAAAAACATCACCAATCCTCGTATCATTATTGATATTCGGATTTAGATTGTATTTTGAAATTAACCTGACAGTTGTGCTATCTTTATTGCTATCCTCCAGCACATACCAATCTATATCTTTTATTTTTATCAAATCCCCTGTACTATATTCTTTATTATTTTTAATTTCATAGCCAGTACTACTATGGTCATCAGTCGCCGAAACCTTTTCATTCAACTTTATCCCCGGCCCAAACCAAATAATATCAACTAAAGTCAAAA
>CAZHGO010000100.1:0-1236 GCA_964532185.1 uncultured Candidatus Saccharibacteria bacterium
ATGAAAAAGCCCCCGGTGGTGTTGGGGGCTAGTGCTTTTGTTTAAGCGTTTGCATTGGCTGGTGCTCTCAGGTCGTCGAAGACCTTAGACATGCTATACGACCAGCTGTCGATAATGTCTACTTTGAATCCATTGCGACGACGAAGTTCGTGTAGAACTTCTATATTGACAGCAGCATAAGCCCTGACATTAAGTTCTTTCATAGAGTCTCTAACACCGAGTGCATCGGCTAAATCTTCGACATCCGCCATGTACGAAAGTTTCTCGTACTCTTCTTTGGTGGGCATAGTGCCAACCTTATCCTTCATTCGCAGTACGATTTCGACTGCCTCATCGTAGGACATTTTCTTATTTTTTGCCATAAAATTCCACCCTTTCCTTTTGGCAAACAAAACTAAGCTACGTCATAAAAAGTTATGAATATGTCTATTATAACACGAATGCTTAAATTTTTCAAGAGGTTAAGCCTGCTCGTCTGGGCTTTGGTTGGCTTCTTCTCGGGCTTTTTTGGCAGCTTCGGGGTCAAATTCTGGGATATCTTCTTCTAGATCTTCTAGATCCATAGGTTCGTCGTAATTCCAATCGGCAAGAACCTCATTCTCATCTGCCCAATCGTTTTTTACAGCCCTACCGTCTTCTGAAACTAATGAATTATAGTCTGTTTTGGGAATTTTGTAGCCCCACTTTTTTTGGGTGCCAAACATAGCGCGTTCTTCTTTCATTTAGAAATTTCCTTCTGCAACAGCAGCTTCTTCTTCTGCATCACTATGATTATCTCCGCCCACTTCGTTTTCTGATTGGGTCGCTCTTTGGGCTTCGTTGCCAGAAGTGTCTGAATCAAAATGATGTTCCGGTGGGACTGGTGGCGTTGGGGTTGGAACTGGTGGAAGATGTTCTGGGGCAGGAGGAATTGGAGTAGGAGTGGAAGTGTTCTCTTTTCCTATGTTGTTGATTTGGTCACGGATATGTTCTGCGGTATTAGCCGCATTTTCTTTAAGCCCTTGCCAATCTTCTTTTAGGTTGTCAACGCTGGCAGAAATGTCATATTTATCCCGGTTTTGTTCATAAACCGCCGCAGAGCCGGCTGCTGCCGTTGTTACTGAAGCAGCCAACAGAACCATTGCGAAAGCTTTTTTAACGGTTTCGATATTATTGATTTTTTCTCTAATGGCGTTCTTTAAACTAGTTTTTTTCTCAAAAGTAGCATCGTTTAGGCTGTCCCATGCGGTGTTTTGA
>CAZHGO010000101.1:0-1232 GCA_964532185.1 uncultured Candidatus Saccharibacteria bacterium
TAGACACACCGCACCGAGAATCCTAATGTACGCGATCCGTAATTGCCTGGGGTAACTCCATTAGAAGTATTGATACTCATCGCATATGCAGCTGTATCACTGTAAGTACCGGCGCCCCAATAAGCTGTCCCCGTAGTAAGCATGCTTGTATTGAAATACCCAGGCAGAGCAAAGCCCGCGCCGCCACCGCTAACCGGCGTACGCATCTTGGCGAGAGTATTATACTCAGCCAAATTATAAAGGTCAGAAAACTCGCCACTATCCCCACCAGTAGGCAGTCTCCATCCAGCTGGGCAAATATCTGATGCCGCAGTTACCATAGTAGAGGAATCGCAAACTGTACCCGCCGAGGCTGAGCAATAATTATATAACGTACCGTTTTTGCTGTAGGAAGTACTATCTATACCCGCAACCGGTACATATACTCCTGACGTATACGTAGCAGTAGGAGTAGAGGTTTGCCACCCAGTAAAGGTACTTACGGCAAGCGTTTCACCGGCGGCAAGATTTGTATTGGTACTATTGAGCTCGGTAGCTGTAATGGTAGATGCATTGAGATTAAGATTATCTATCATCCAATATTTCCCATCTGCTAATTTTGCTACGGTGTACATCTGATTATCGCGATTGTCTCGAAGTGTCGCAAAATTCCCAGTATTTGGCATTAAAGAGTCAAGGGCGCTACTGGTGATATTCTGCATCTCCATAGTTCGATCATAAACGCATCGTACATAGTAGCCACGCTCGCGCTCAGAAATGCCGGAACCAGTACCAATCTGGAATTGGTTGGCAATACTACCGTATAAAGCAGCTACCCTATAATTAGCACCTGCCGCAGTACTACCCCACCAAATGCCATAATTATTATTCGCATAAGTGCCGCCATACCAATACCTACCTAGTAACGGCGAGAAATTAGACATATAACCATTGGTATTAATGCTTTCGAAATCAGTTTGAGTTGGCAACCTCCAACCTTTAGGGCAGATACTATATGTGGCATCTTGGAGATTGGAGCTACCAGTTACAGTTCCAGCACTGGTAGATACGTAATTATACCAAGCTCCATAAGTAGAATCACAAGTTTGATATGCATTCGCATTAGAATTACCAGTACTAAGTGGAGTAGTCGAAGTAGAGAAATCACTAACCACATTGGAATCTGCAGAGGTCAATGTCCTACTAGTTGCAGTACTGCCATAAGTAGTACCGTTGCCATTACACCCAATCGC
>CAZHGO010000102.1:0-1181 GCA_964532185.1 uncultured Candidatus Saccharibacteria bacterium
TTGTGTCCTCAAGTCCGCTCGCCGAAGGCGAATAGCGAGCGAAGCGAGCTAACTCCCTGTACCCGCACCATTTTTTTATTCTTCCGAAAGTTCTACAAACTCAGTGATCTTACCATCTTCTCTCAACTTCTCAAACTGCTCCGCAAATTCCGTAAATGGCACTTTAATGGACACAAAGTTCACTTCCGTATCAGTCTTAGCAATCAATTTTACAAAATAATAGCCGTCGCCGTTGATGGACACAATCTTGCCAGATTGCTGACCCGGCTCCAATTTAATTGCCTCCGAAGCCCTACCACCATCAATATTTTGCGCCGACACAAATCCACCAGTTTCCTCATAACTAATTTGATCACCCAAAGCTTCCGCCACCGCCGGATAATTCCCACCATTTTCAGTCAACATCTTTTCTACCTTGTCAGCAATTTCAGCCGCCTTTTTGTCAATTTTTTCCTCTACTTTAGCCTTGAGCAAAGAAAGTTCTAACATCCTTTTGTATTCGCTCTTAGACAGCCCAAAATTATCTTCCACAATTTTTACAAAACTTTCTTCACTTCGCTCAGTCCCCCCAAGATTAAGATGCCGCTCAAATTCCGCTTCTACATCTTCATCAGAAACTGTAATATCGTTTTCGTGGGCCAACTTCACTGCATAGGTATATTTCTCCGCCTCAGTCAGAGCCGCCCGCCGATATTGTGCCCGAAGAGCCTCAATTGACGCATCATTATCCACCTGCCCAGATTGGCGCTCAATCGAAGTAATACTGCTCCGATAAAGCATCAAATAATCCGAAAATCTCACCGTCTCATCATCCACTACTGCCACCGAAATCGGTATAATCTTAGTAATTCTAAACAGCATATCATCAGTCATATTAAACCGATAAAGTGCCAACCACCCACCAGTAATGATGATTGCAATCACCACTACTGCAATCAAGACCGTGCTCACCACAATCCGATGTTTAGTCCATTGCAAAGGATATTTAAACTTCCGACCAGTCGCCAAAACCTCTTCGCGACGCTCGTCAACCTTCTCTTGCTCAGTCTTCTTCTCTTTTTTAGATAGTAATTTCATGGTATAATATATATAGTATATCATACCTGGCCCGGTAGCTCAATGGATAGAGCAGCTCCGTCCTAAGGAGAAGGTTGTGCGTTCGACTCGCACCCGGGTCACCA
>CAZHGO010000103.1:0-1156 GCA_964532185.1 uncultured Candidatus Saccharibacteria bacterium
GTTTTGGGTCATCCACACATTTCCATCGGAAAGCCTAGTCACAGTGTAGCGTTTACCATCACGAGAATCTTTCAATGTCGTAGAATCCCCCGCCGCCGGAATCAACGAATTCAAAGTCGCCTCACTGATATTTTGCATTTCCGGAGTAGTATCTTTAATACACCGCACATAAAAGCCGTTCGATCTGCCAAGCCCTGTATAGCCGGTAGTCATGGTAGAACCGCTATTATACCCCAAATAGTATCGTAAGGTCCCATCATAGGCTGTAGATGAATACCAATATCCATAATCTGTATTGCGAAGCGCATTATTATAGTAAATACCTCCGACAACGGGATTATAAGTGCTCACATAGCTAGTGATGCCAGCCTGCTCTGAAGCAGTCGGCAATCTCCAACCCTTTGGACAAATATCATATACAGCGTTAATGGCATTGTTCGAACCAATGATAGTACCAGCAGTAGCACTAGCATAGTTATACCAAGCTCCATATGTAGAACTACAATCTTGATATGGAATGTCTGTAGAATTTTGCGTGGCTATACTAGTAGTAGATGTAGTGTAATCACCAGCTACATTTGAGTCCGCAATACTAAGAGTCTTTTTACTGTAGCCAGAGCCGTAAGTAGTGCCAGAACCATTACACCCAATCGCTAAGTTTCTGGTCATCCAGACGTTGCCATCGCCAAGCTTAGTCACTGTATACTTCTGCCCATCGCGGGAATCTTTGAGCGTTTGAGTTTCGTTAGTCGCCATCGCGCCTGCATCGTCATTAGAAAATTCTTGCATGGTCTTAGTCTCATCCATCATGCAACGTACAGCAAGACCAGCATATTTGCCAAATGAATCCATAGAGAATGATGAATTTCTGTAGAAAAAGTCGGAGGCATTTTGTGCTGTATAAGTACTACTAGACCAATACATCAGCCAAGAACCAATATTAAAAGTACCTTCATTAGTATAGGAACCGCTAAGTAGAAAACCAGGAGCGAAAGTACCATTAACATTTTCTTTTAATGTAGTTGGATTTACTAATAAATTAGCGGTAGAACTGCCATATACACTCATTAAATTACTGTATTGAGACTGAGTCGGAAGCGTCCAACCCGCCGGACAAATGCTGTAGTTTGCATCACCACTTGTAGTAGTAGAGCTA
>CAZHGO010000104.1:0-1152 GCA_964532185.1 uncultured Candidatus Saccharibacteria bacterium
ATGAATGAGGTGATGAACTGGACAACAATAGATAATCCTACTGGTACAGTGACTCCAAATGAACGTGTGACTTTGTCTTATACGATTAAGGTGCCGAAAGACGCTCCAGCTGGTGGGCAATATATGGCGATTTTTGTGAAAGAGGATCCAGAGAAGAAGGTTCGTCCAGAAAATGGTTCTAGCATTGCTGAAGTAATGCAGATGGCTTATATTGTTTACGCTGAAGTAGCTGGTGATACTAAGAAAGAAGGTGTGATTTTGGAAAACAGCGTTCCGTCTTTTCTCTTAGACAATAAGCTAGAAGCTGGCTCTAGAGTACGCAATAATGGCAACGTCCATACTGATGCTGAGGTAGTTTTGCAAGTTTGGCCACTCTTCTCGGATGAAGAGATTTGTACTAATGAAGAAGATGCTTCACTTAGCTTTGTAATGCCTAACACTGAGCGTTATCATGTAGAAACCTGTGAGCTTCCTATGGTAGGTATCTTTAGAGCCAAACAAACTGTAAAAATCTTTGGTGAGACCTCTGTGGTGGAAAGAACCATTTTAGTTTGCCCACTCTGGCTGCTCTTTATTATCATCTTTATTATTGTAGGAATTATTGTTTGGCTGGTAGTGAGGATGCGCGCTCGTAAAAAAGCAGAAGCTACTGAAAACTAAGTAAAATTAAATATGAAAAGTCTTGCTTGTCTCTTGAGAGGGTGGCAAGACTTTTTTATAAAAAAGGTGTTGACTTTGGGGGAAATGTGCGATATAATAAGGGAAGTTAAAGTAAGTTGCTTATTTGCAACCTCTACCAAAAGTGATGAAAGCGAGGAGTATTTGAGGTTGCTTTGAGCGGCCGAAAATATCTTTTAAGACTCTCTGATTAACAAGTTGAGATTAACGATGAAAAGATTTTAGACGTAGCATTTGCAATTGATTGAATATCGAAAATTGTAGGAAGCGAGTAAAATAAAAACTTGTTTTTATTTCCGAGCTGACGCCCAATTTTCTTGTTATTGAACATCGATTGCTGGTTATGTCAATGCATAAAAAGGTAATTAAGGGCACTGATAGTGGATGCCTTGACAATCAACACCGAAGAAGGACGTAGGAGTCTGCGATAAGCCTCGGGGATCTGACAACGAGAAATGATCCGGGGATTGCCGA
>CAZHGO010000105.1:0-1146 GCA_964532185.1 uncultured Candidatus Saccharibacteria bacterium
GGTTGTTTCCCTGCTTGGCGAAGATGCCATAATGGAAGGCACACCACAAATGAACGGACGCAATTTATCGGTGCAAGTACGAAAAAAGTAATTCCTACTTTTCATAGGCTACCGATACGCACATTGAATACTAATTTTAAACGAAAGGAATTTTATGCCGAAATTAAAGACGCATAAAGGTACTGCCAAGCGGGTGAAAATCACCGGTTCGGGCAAAATTGTCCGGGAACGGGCTTTTGGCAACCATATCTTAGCCAAAAAATCTAAAGCCAGGAAGCGCAACATGAAAACTTACGCTACCGTGAATGGCAAAATTAAGAAAAACATTAAGACGGCATTAGGAGTTTAGTATGAGAGTAAAACGAGGTGTAGCAGCACATGCTAAACATAAGAAGATTTTAAGTAAGACTAAGGGGATGCAGCATTATCGTCGTCGCAGCTTCCGTCTCGGTAAGCAAGGTGTGATTAAGGCTCTCCGTTACAGCTACAGAGATCGTCGCAATCGCAAACGTGATTTACGCGCTCTCTGGATCACTAGAATCAACAACGCATCTCGCGAAAATGGCATTTCTTATTCCCAACTGATTGCTGGGATGAAAGCCAAGAATATCAACGTTGATCGTAAGATTTTGGCTGATCTTGCTGTAAACAACCCTGAAGCATTTAAGGCTATTGTGGCCACAGTGAAGGAGAAATAAGATGGCGATTTGTGAAATTTCCGGTAAAGGTAAAATGTACGGGCACAACGTGTCTTTCTCTCAAAGACATACTCGTAAGGTGTTCAAGCCAAACGTTTCTAAAAGAACTTTGATTATTAATGGTAAAAAAGTGAAATGCAACGTTTCTACTTCTGCTCTTAGGACTTTGAAGAAAAAAGGCTTGATTACTTCCCCTAAGGAAGCCGCTAAAAAAGCTTAAAATCTAAAAGAAGCAAAAACCACTCCGACAGGGGTGGTTTTTTCATATGAATGAGCCGTCATTAAGCCGGGTTCTGTAGTTGCCATAAAGGCAACTGATGACCATCTATCTAGACGTTACATTGCTATAACGTTCAAGCGGTGAACGTACGTCCCCGAGCAGGGGCTAATAGTACTCCTTGCAACAGGTAGGGTTTGCCTCCGCGACATATCGCTACGACGCGCTGTG
>CAZHGO010000106.1:0-1136 GCA_964532185.1 uncultured Candidatus Saccharibacteria bacterium
AAAATCCAATTATCACCGCAAAAAATGCAATTTCTAAAGTCAGCAAAAACCCATGCAAAAGGGAATCAATATATTCCGGTGTGGTAAACAACTCTACAATTTTATCAAAGAAGTTTTCCACCCAGCATCCCCCTAAAAGCCCATATATTTCAATACTAATCTGTCAATCTCGGTTTTGCCTTCCGGATCTTTAGTCAGCATCTCAGCCAGCACTTCGTTGAAAGCCTCTAGAAGTTCAGTTTTTTCTTTGTTCACTGCAATTGCATAAGACTCTTCTGCTGGCTCATCTTCGGCGATAGTCGCCCCCATATAATATAACGGTAAAGCCTTCAAATTGGAATTCTTAGCCACAATCATTTTAGCCGGAAGTTCATCTGCAATCGCATAATCTATAATATGTGCGCCAATCGCATCTGCCGCGAGCTGATGAGAATCAAAGCCTTTTACCTCAGTATTTGTACCAATAAGAACCCCGTCATCCACCTCGCCAGAAGCAAACAAATATCCCGTACTGCCAGTTTGTGAACCAAGTTTAGAACCAGCCAAAGCATTCCATACTACATGCCCATCACGAATTTCTGGCGCATGGTCTTTGTCAAAAACCACATATTGTACAGATGTATAGTAGGGAATAGAAAAGTTTACTTTCTCGGAACGTGCCGGCGTAATCGTGAGCCCTGCTGCCCCCGCATCAGCAATTTTACCAGCTTCCACGTTATCAATAATCACATCAAACTCTACATCTTTGATGTCAATTTTCTTATTCATTTTCTCCGCTACGCGATTGATAATTTCTACATCTACACCCTTAATTTCGCGCCCTTCATAAAACTCAAATGGTGCAAAAAACGCATTTGTCTCTACAATATAATCAGCTTTTTTGTTAGCGTTGATAATAAATAGCGCCACTACTCCCACAATCGCCGCAATAATAATCAAAATTTCCACCACCAACCCAGTAGGGAATTTTTTAGCGTTTTTCTTTTTTCTTGATTTACTAGCTTTCTTTACCATAACCTTATTATAACACAAGAAAACGCAAAACTCTTGTGCATAATTTAGAACTTATGCTATAATAAACTTATGCTTAAGGTCGTGCAAAATCACAAGAAAATATCCGCTATTTTTGCTACTGC
>CAZHGO010000107.1:0-1121 GCA_964532185.1 uncultured Candidatus Saccharibacteria bacterium
TCGCCAAAGTTTGGCAGTTCTTTAAAACCAGTGATGGTGACAGGGGTAGATGGAGTGGCTTTGCCTTTTGGTTTGCCCTTCCAATCTAACATCGTGCGAACTTTGCCATAAGTGCTACCGGCTACAATAAACTCACCGGTTTTTAATTCCCCACCGGTAACGAGTAGATTTACCACCGAGCCTTTGCCGGTTTCCATGTGAGATTCAATCACGAGACCTTCGGCCGGGATATCGACGTCGGCTTTGAGTTCCTCGATATCGGCGGTAAGTAAAATCATATCAAGAAGCTGATCGAGATTTTGGTTTTGCTTAGCGGAAATTGGTACCATAGTGATGTCGCCACCCCATTCTTCTGGCTGAAGACCGTGGTTGGATAAATCGGCTTTAGTGCGGTCAATGTCGGCGCCTTCCCTATCAATCTTGTTGATGGCCACGATGATTTTGGCGTTAGCGGATTTGGCAAAGTTGATAGCCTCTACGGTCTGTGGTTTGACACCGTCATCGGCAGCAACCACGATTACTACGATATCGGTTAATAATGCGCCATGCTGACGAATAGCAGCAAAAGCCTCGTGGCCAGGGGTGTCTAGAAAAGTGATTAGTCTATCGTTGTATTTTAGCTGATAAGCAGAAATATGCTGAGTGATACCAC
The DNA here is from genome assembly GCA_964532185.1 of uncultured Candidatus Saccharibacteria bacterium. Lineage (GTDB taxonomy): Bacteria > Patescibacteriota > Saccharimonadia > Saccharimonadales > Saccharimonadaceae > Nanosyncoccus. Next base: position 653 of record CAZHGO010000107.1, read on the forward strand.
CGGCTTCGCCCTCGACGGTTTTCTTGTTTAAGAGAGTATCAAGGAGGGTGGTTTTGCCGTGATCGACGTGGCCCATTACTGCAACTACTGGGGGGCGTAAAACGGCTTTATCTGACAGCTCACGATGATAATCGGAAGTTTTGGTAGCGGTGTTTTTCTTCTCTAGTTTAACATTTTTAAGACCTAATTCTTCGATGATGATTTGGGCAGTTTCGTAATCCAATCTCTGATTAATGGTGGCAACGATGCCATTTTTGAAAAGAGTTCCGATTAAATCGGTCACAGAAAGCCCAAGGGCGTTTGCGAGTTCGTCCACAGTAATAGAGCCAGCAATTTGTATGGTCTTTTCTTCCATTCTGTTAATTTTACCACATTTTGAGAAAATATGCTATAATAGAGATACTATACCTTATGATCCCGGGTAGCTCAATGGTGGAGCAAGAAGCTGTTAACTTCGAGGTTGCTGGTT
>CAZHGO010000108.1:0-1103 GCA_964532185.1 uncultured Candidatus Saccharibacteria bacterium
AAAATAGCCTCAGGTAGTGCCCACCCATACCTGAGGCTATTTTGGTTTCTGGGGGTATTTTGGTTTCTAGTTTTGGGCGATGCAACGGATAGATCTACCACCGTTACGAGCAGTATGAGCCTGTGGTTCGACTGAATAACCTGTTATAAGTAGACGATATATTTGATCAGAACTATAGTATTCAGGTGCCCAGAAGCTGCCAAAACTACCTAAGCCCCATGCTGTGCCGCTATTATAGTTACCAGAAACTGGGGTAGAAAGCATAGATTGTAAACTATATGGGCTGGTGCTGGTAGCGTAAGTAGTCGAATAATTAGCTTGTATTATGTCGTAAAGACGACCGAATTCATTATAATTAGTGGCTGGATAATCCACCGTGCCACTTCTTGGCAATCGCCAGTTGAGTGGGCAGATATCATAAATGGAGTCGCTATAACTACTATAAGTTTCGCTGTAGCAAGAAGAACCGGCTGTAGCTGCGCAAAAGTTGTAGTAAGTCCCGATTTTGTAATTACCCGGGCCGATATTGTAAGTTATAAGTGAGCCACTATATGTATCTATTACTTTGGTGTTGGTGTAGCCGCCATCGGTAGTGCTCTCGGTAGTGCCTTGATATGGGCTCACGCATGGGACGCTGGAATTTATATTAGGATTGCATCTACCGCTACGATTTACTAGCGGGTCAGTAAAGCTATTGGGAGTGGTCCAATTAGCATAGGAGTAATATGCGAGACCATTTTCTGCTAGTCCATTAGTGCCACTTCCACCACCATTGTTAAGCGCGTTGAGTGCAGCGGCGGTAGCGTTGGTATTTGGATTACTCTCGTTGATACCCTTTAAGCTGTTTGCCATAGTAGCGTTATTGAGATTTAGGTCTAGGTTATCCTGCATCCAACATCTATCATCTTCTAGTTTGGCGATATGATATTGTTGATTATCTCGGCTGTCTGTTACAAGCGCCCATTGGTTTGGAGTAATAGCAGCACAAATGGCTGGGGTCATATTTTGCATGGTCATAGCAGTATTGCCATAAGCTTCAGCTACGGTCGTAGGCGTCCACACCGCATAAAGATTAATGTTGTTGGTATCATATGCCTGTAGCG
>CAZHGO010000109.1:0-1075 GCA_964532185.1 uncultured Candidatus Saccharibacteria bacterium
TTCCATCAAAACCAAACGCTAATTGTCTTAGCTCCAAAAGCGGGCGCCTGAGCTCCCGCGCCACCACTGCCGCTCCATCTACCTCCATATACTATATATTATACCAAAAGATCATCAATTTTGGGCGATACAGCGGACGGAAGCTCCCCAAAATCGCGCATTAGCAGTTATCACATCAAACGTTGTTCCACTAGGAGTTGCATAATGATTATAAGATGTATTATAATATGTAGATGCCCATAAAGAACCGTGCACTCCTTGCCGCCATGCAGTACTGCCACTGTAAAGTCCCGAAATTGGTGTAGATAACATCGCCTGTAGACTCAATAAGTTCGTAGCGTCAGCTTGCGCGACAGTTATTAAGTTTATTTTGTTATAAAGGTTTTGATATTCTCCACCACTTCCTCCAGTTGGTAATCTCCATCCAAATGGGCAAATATCCGCTTCGGTAGCGTTACCAGTAGCACTACTGCCAGCACTAGTACCACTGCCATAGCAATAGGAACCAAGTGATGCCGCACAATAATTATAATAAATGCCAATTTTGTAACCACCAGGACCAAAGTTATAGGTGATGTTAGCAGTTCCAGATCCAAAGCTACCAGGATCAGAACCATATTTGTCTATTACCGTATTAGCAGTGTAGCTCCCATCTGTACTACTACCACTAGTCCCTTGATATGGGCTGAGGCATTGATAGTTAGAATTTTTAGTAGGATCACACCTACCACTCTTATTTATCAGTGGGTCTGAATAGCTAGTATTATTAGTCCAATTTCCCCCACTAGCATAAGTAGAATTGCTATTGATGGCGGAAGTAGCATATCTTTCTTCGCCAGTTCCTCTGCTAGTAGTAGTCTTAAATCTAGTGATAGCAGTACTGCCTACAGTTCCTTCAGCATGGGTATTAGCTGCAGTAATATTGTTCTTATATGTATACGCATCAAAGTTGAGGTTATCCGCCATCCAACAATTACCATCTAAGAGTTTGATAATGGTATAAGTATTAGCACCATTATCTCTACTATCCGTCATAGTAGTAAATTGGTTAGGTGTAGTAGCTTCACATTTAGCT
>CAZHGO010000110.1:0-1022 GCA_964532185.1 uncultured Candidatus Saccharibacteria bacterium
TAATAAAAAGCATAAATACAATAAAAACACTCTTTTAACAGGGGTAAGAAAAAACTACCACTATGGGTAGATATATTTAAGAGGCAGATGCTCTAACCAGCTGAGCTACCGGCCCATAAAATAGGGAATGTATTTATTATACCACTAAACGAGAAAAAAATAAAGAGAGAAATTGATTCCCTCTTTATTTTTGGTTGATCATTCGCCGTATTTTTCGCCGTATTCTATTTGGGCGGCGGTAGCATCCTTATTATATCATAGTTTGGATATTTGGGATTAGCTGCCGAAGACGCAACGGACAGCAAAACCATTAGTTTTATAATAAGTACTCTGTGGAGCAAAATCTCCGATTGACGCACTAAAATACAAGTAATATGCGAAATTTGTATTGCTGGTGTATACTGTGCGAGACCATAAATATCCATCTAATCCTTGACGTTTTAGACCATTTCGATAAAGACCATCAAGAGGAACATAAAATGGTGCCTGTTGAATAGATTTAACAGGAGGAAAACTGACAGTTGAATCTGTCGGCAATCCTAACGCATCCATCAGACCATAAAATGACTTGTTACCCGTATTATTAGGTAATTGCCAGTTTTTTGGACAAACTGACTCTGTAACATCAGTATTAGTACTTTGCTTGCCAACACTAGCAGTAGCAGCATTCCAATTGTAATGATTGCCGTATTTGATATTAGATACTACACAATACTCATAGGTGCTACAATTTGTAGTAGTATTATTTGCCACACCGGAGGAAATTTGGACCGTGTCATAGGCCGAGGTAGTACCGTCTGAGATATTAGTGGCGAGGGGGCGGTTGGTGGTGACGTTGGAGTCGGAGGGGGTGAGGGTGCGGACGGTGCCGAGGCCATCCATGCCATCGAGGGCGAGGTTGGAAGTCATCCAGCAGTTGCCATCGGCGAGTTTAGAAATGGTGTAGAATTTGCCATCGCGGGAATCGATCATAGTTTTGCGGTTATCTACGGTTGTGGTGCTTTCAGCGAGAGCGGAACATT
>CAZHGO010000111.1:0-1002 GCA_964532185.1 uncultured Candidatus Saccharibacteria bacterium
TTCGTTTGGCTCAAACTTAATCCAGACATCACCATACTGACCACGACCACCAGACTGCTTAATGTGCTTACCTTGAGCTTCCGCAGTGCCACGAATGGTTTCGCGATAGGCTACCTGTGGTGCGCCGGTGTTGGCTTCTACACCGTGCTCACGTTTCAACCTATCAATAATAATCTCAAGGTGAAGCTCACCCATACCAGAAATAATGGTTTGGCCAGTTTCTTCATCAGTATGTACACGGAAGGTTGGATCTTCCTCAGCCATCTTAGAAAGGCCGATACCCATTTTTTCTTGGTCTGCCTTAGTTTTTGGTTCTACAGCAATTGACACTGGAGGATCTGGGAACTCGATAGACTCCAAAAGAATCGGATGCGCAGGATCACAAATTGTCGTACCAGTGGTACAGTTCTTAAGCCCCACTACCGCAGCGATGTCGCCAGCACCAATTTCGCTAATATCTTTACGATCATTTGCATGCATACGTACGAGACGCCCGATTCTCTCTTTGTCCCCTGTCGAGGCGTTGAGTACGGTATCACCAGATTTAAGCTTACCGGCATATACACGAATGAAGATTAATTTACCCACAAATGGATCGGTAGCAATCTTAAAGGCAAGAGCAGTGAGAGGCTCTTTGTCGTCAGCTTTTCTGATGATTTGATCATCAGTCTTAGGGTCGGTACCTACAGTTTGACCTTGGTCACGATCGAGTGGAGATGGGAGATAATCAGTCATAAGATCAAGCACTTTTTCTACGATCACCCCACGACCATCGCCACCGGTAACTAGGAAGAAGTCACCATCAAGAACTCTCTTTCTGAGTGCGGATTTAAGCTCGTCGGTAGTGATAGAATCTTCACCTTCAGAGAAATATTTGTCCATTAATTTTTCATCAGCTTGGACAGCTTCCTCTACGAGCATAGAACGAGCGTTCTTAGCTTTTTCTACCATATCAGCAGGGATTTCACCAACGGTAAGTTCGTGGTCGGCGTAATCTTTGTA